>JBAHZW010000057.1:0-39908 GCA_037132835.1 Colwellia sp.
TGTGCTTAGGCACTAAAAAGCCCGACTCGAAAGTGTCGGGCTTTTTGCTGTCTGGAATTTAAAGAAAATCACTGTACCACTGAATCTCTTCCTAACTCAGCAGTGAAATGCCGTTGTGCCGAAGGTAGTAAACGTGTGGGTCTTCTTCTCTTTGTGAGAGTAGGACATTGCTAGGTTCCTCTTTGTGCTTAGGCACTAAAAAGCCCGACTCGAAAGTGTCGGGCTTTTTGCTGTCTGGCACTTAAAGAAAACGGCTAATCAATACCCCATTGATATTCTTGTTATTGAAATAATCGATATTTTTTTACCCTAAATTCAAATAATAAGAGCAATTTTTTATTTGTTTAGCGATAAAAGTATTTTTCACCTTGAAATAGACTTTGCTACCCCAAGATACTATCTAACGATTTGTTTGAACAAATTATCTTAACGCTTTAATAGGAGATGTTTCAGATGGCTGAAGCTAATCAAGTAGAAACTCATGGCTTTCAAACTGAAGTAAAACAATTATTACAATTAATGATCCATTCATTATATTCCAACAAAGAAATATTCTTACGTGAATTAGTTTCAAATGCTGCTGATGCGGCAGATAAATTACGTTTCAAGGCTTTGTCGGATAATGCGCTTTACGAGAATGATGGTGAGTTACGTGTGCGTGTTAGTTGCGATAAAGAAAATAATACGCTCACTATCTCTGATAATGGTATCGGCATGAACCAAGCGGAAGTGATTGAGCATTTAGGTACGATTGCAAAGTCGGGTACTGCTGAATTTTTCTCAAAATTATCAGGTGATCAAGCGTCTGATTCTCAATTGATTGGTCAATTTGGTGTTGGTTTTTACTCTTCTTTTATTGTTGCGGATAAAGTAACAGTACGTACCCGTAAAGCCGGTGATAATGCTAGTGAAGGTGTTGAGTGGATCAGTGCTGGTGAAGGTGAATTTACCACGGCTAAGATTGAAAAATCAAACCGTGGAACTGATATTATTCTTCATTTAAAAGAAGATGAATCTGAATTTGCGGATGACTGGCGTTTAAAGTCTATTGTAACTAAGTACTCAGATCATATTTCTGTTTCTGTTGAAATGTTAACGGCGGAAATCCCTGCAATTGATGCTATTGCTGAAGTAAAAGATGACAAAGATGTAGTAACCGTTCCAGCAGTTGACGCGGTTGATGCTATCCCTGCTAAGTGGGAAGCAGTAAACAAAGCAACGGCATTATGGACTCGTGAAAAGTCTGACATATCAGCAGATGAGTACAAAGAATTTTATAAACACGTATCACATGATTTTGGTGACCCTTTGTTATGGGAGCATAATAAAGTTGAAGGTAAAACAGAATATACCTCACTGTTATATATCCCCTCTAAAGCACCGTTTGATATGTATAATCGTGAAAAGCAACATGGCTTGAAGTTGTTTGTACAACGTGTATTTATTATGGATGATGCTGAGCAGTTTATGCCAACCTATTTACGTTTTGTAAAAGGTCTATTAGATTCAAATGACTTACCGTTAAACATATCTCGTGAAATCTTACAAGATAACAAAATTACGCAAGCTATTCGCAAAGGTTGTACTAAGCGTGTGCTTAAGATGCTTGAGAAGTTAGCTAAAAAAGATGCGGATAAGTACCAAGAATTTTGGGATGAATTTGGCCAAGTATTAAAAGAAGGTCCTGCTGAAGATTTTAGCAATAAAGAACAAGTTGCTGGTTTACTCCGTTTTTCCTCAACCAATACCGATGATAGTACTCATAATGTTTCACTTGCTGCCTACATTGAGCGTATGAAAGAGGGTCAGGAAAAAGTGTATTACGTTGTAGCTGATAGCTTTGAAGCCGCTAAAAACAGTCCGCATTTAGAAGTTTTCCGTAAAAAAGGCATTGAAGTCTTATTAATGTCTGATCGCATTGATGAATGGTTAGTCAGTCATTTAACTGAGTTTTCTGGAAAACAGTTACAATCAGTGACTCGTGGTGGTTTAGATCTGGGTGATATGGATGATGCAGAAACTAAAGAAGCTCAAGAAAAGCTTGAAAAAGAATTTGATTCTGTTGTTAAACGTATCAACACTAGTTTAGCAGGGAAAGTTAAAGAGGTTAAATTGTCTCAACGGCTAACTGACTCACCAGCTTGTATTGTTTCAAGTGAAGATGATATGAGTAGCCAAATGGCTAAATTAATGGCATCGGTAGGTCAAGAAGTACCTGATACCTTACCTATCTTTGAAATCAATGCGGAACACGCGCTTATTAAGCATGTTGCTGATGAACAAGACGATGAGATGTTTAACCAATGGGTTGAAGTTTTGTTTGAACAGGCGATGTTAGCAGAGCGCGGTAGCTTAAAAGATCCAGCTAGCTTTGTTTCTCGTTTAAATAAGCTAATGTTAAGCTTAACTAAGTAAGCTTATTTTTAGATATGAGTTTTATACCGACTTGATTAATTCATTATTCTTGTCGGTATTTATAATACTTTAGTCTTAAATTGTAATAATAAAGGAGGTTTTCAGCCATGAAACCCTCCTTTTTTTATCGATCACCTACTTCACTACTTGTTTGCATTTAGGCTAACTTGTATAGTGTCTGCCAACTTTATTATAAAGCTAAGTACAGCTATCTTTACCTGAATATAGTAAAGGTGTTTTAGATAACAATTTATACTGAACACAGATAATAATACGTTAATACTCCAACCATCATTTTGAGGTTACACAACATGCGCATTGTTTTATTAGGTGCTCCCGGCGCCGGTAAAGGCACACAAGCACAATTTTTAATGGCTAAATTTGGTATTCCGCAAATCTCAACGGGTGATATGCTTCGTGCTGCAATTAAAGCAGGTACTGAATTAGGTCAACAAGCTAAAGTCGTTATGGATGCGGGCCAATTAGTTTCTGATGAGCTCATCATCGGGTTAGTAAAAGAGCGAGTGGCTCAAGACGACTGTAAATCAGGTTTCTTATTGGACGGTTTTCCTCGTACCATCCCACAAGCGGACGCAATGAAAGAAAATGGTATTACGGTTGACTATGTGCTTGAATTTGAGGTGCCTGATGAAGTGATCATTCAGCGTATGGCTGGTCGTCGTGTTCATTCTGGCTCTGGTCGTGTGTATCACTTAGTTTATAATCCGCCTAAAGTGGCTGGAAAAGATGATGTCACCGGAGATGATCTTTCTATTCGTCCAGATGATGAAGAGTCAACAGTGAAAAAGCGTTTAACTATTTATCATGAGCAAACTAAGCCCTTAGTCGATTTTTATCAAAAAGAAGCTAAGTTAGGCAACTGCAGTTACATCACACTCGATGGTACACAGGCGGTTGAAAAAGTTAATGAGCAACTTTTGACTCAACTGAGTTAATATCGTGTGCTATTAAATCGGCTAATCAAAACTCACTTCGGTGAGTTTTTTTATGTCTTAACTTTACTTGGTTGGGCTTGATTCTTTAAGCATGCCTATATGAGGTATGTCATCTTCAAGATATATGGCAGATATTTGTACAAAACCATGTTGTGCATAATAGGACTTTAAGTGCTGTTGAGCTGATATCTTAATATTTTCGTTCGGAAAATAGTGTCGACACAGTGCAAGGCCTTCGGTTAATAATTCATGCCCTATGCCATTCCCTCTTGCTTGCGTAGCAATAACGACTCTACCAATGCTGAGGTGATCTGGGTAGCTTTGATCTTTAGCTAATAGACGAAGGTAGGCGACTAATTCCCCTGCTTGATAACCCAGTAGGTGGATAGTTTCAGCATGTCTGTCTTTATTATTTTTTTTACTGTCTAGATCAGAGTATATACAAGTTTGTTCGACAACAAATATATCGCTGCGTAATTTTAGCAGATCATATAATTGATCTGGGCTTAATGCGGAAAATTTTTTATGTTGCCAGATTGTTGTACTTGTCATAGGGGAAGTGAATTAAATGCATAGAAAAGAAAGGTAATCATAGCATCTTTGTTTTTAACTTTACAAAGATGCTATTTGATTAGTAAAGCAATACAGTCAAATAGTATTGCTCACTGAGTTTTCAAGACTTATTTATTGTGACGTTTTTGCAAGACAGCCATCACTTCTGCAAGCTCAATTTTTTGATCTTTTAGTAATACCAATGTGTGATAAAACAAATCAGCACATTCACCTAAAAAGTCATCTTTGGTTTCTGCAAGGGCGGCAATAACTACCTCTACGCCTTCTTCACCAACTTTTTGTGCCACTTTGTTGGTACCACGAGCGAGTAAACGTGCGGTATAGCTTTCTTCAACAGGGTCGTTGGCGCGTTTATCAACAAAACGTTCTAGGTAGCTTAAAAAGTTTTGTTGGCTTACTTTCTCTTCAGGGAAACAAGAATTAGTCTTTAAATGACAGGTTGGACCATTAGGCTCAGCGGCAATCAATAAACAGTCTTTGTCACAATCGGCAAGCACTTGCTTAACATCAAGTGTATTGCCAGAGCTTTCACCCTTCATCCATAAACGCTGTTTAGATCGGCTAAAGAAGGTGGCTTTTTTGCTATTTAGCGTTTGAGTTAATGCTTCGCTATTCATAAAGCCTTGCATAAGCACGGCGCCGGTTGCTGCATCTTGAATGATAGCGGGTAAAAGGTTGTCCATTTTCTCCCAAGCTAGGTCATTCAGGTTGTCTAAAGTTACAATCATGGTGCTTTCTCTATGGTTTATAGTTTTGGTCGAATGGCGATTTTATTATCAATTAAGTATTGTTTGAGCTCATCGATCGGAATAATACCTTTATGGAATACGCTCGCTGCTAATGCGCCGTCTACATCGGCTTGTTGGTATACCTCTTTAAAATGCTCTACAGTACCTGCACCACCTGAAGCAATAAGGGGTACATTACAAGCAGCACGTGCTTGGATAAGCTGGGCAATATCGTAGCCTTGACGAACACCATCTTGGTTCATGCAGTTTAAGACAATTTCACCTGCGCCACGTTGTTGTACTTCTTCAATCCAGTCGAAGGTTGTCCAACCTGTTTGCTTAGTGCGACTCTCATCCCCAGTGAATTGATACACTTCATATCTGCCAGTGTCTTTGTTGTGGAAACTGTCAATGCCAATGACCACACATTGTTGGCCAAAATGGTCTGCTAAGCGGGTAATTAAGCTAGGATCTTGCAGAGCAGGTGAGTTAATACTAATTTTGTCAGCACCCATCATTAATATTTGTTTTGCATCATCTTCACTTTTAATGCCGCCAGCAACACAAAATGGAATATCAATAACTTCTGCAATACGGCTAACCCAGCTTTTATCTACTACGCGACCGTCAGAGCTAGCAGTTATATCATAAAATACTAATTCGTCAGCGCCCGCTTGGGCATACTTTTGTGCCAGAGGCACAATATCACCAATAATTTCATGGTTACGAAACTGAACACCTTTAACTACCTTGCCATCACGTACATCAAGACAAGGAATAATTCTTCTAGCTAACATGATTGGTCACCTGCATTACTTGCTGTGGTCTTTATTGACTCAGTTGGCCAGCAAGCAATTGCTTCTTCAAGGGTAAACTTACCTTCTAATAAAGATCGACCCAAAATAACACCACTGACACCAGTAGGTATTAGGGCTTTAATATCGTCTAGGCTACCGATGCCGCCAGAAGCTTGCCAGTGTATGTCAGGGTATTTGGCACAAACTTCACTATATAAATCAACATTAGTACCCGTTAAGGTGCCATCTTTACTGATATCAGTACATAACACATGTTTAATACCCGCATCTTGGTATTGCGCAAGTAAGTCTTCAAGGTTTACGCCGCTATCTTCGATCCAGCCATGAGTAGGTAAGGTTTTATTACCGTGAGCATCAATTTTAATATCGAGTGCTAATACTATTTTTTCACAGCCGTATGTTTTGATCCACTGTGTTACTAGCTCGGGTTGTTTGATGGCTAAACTACCGATAACAACGCGGTCAGCACCCAGTGCCAATAACTGTTTTACGTCATCTTCACAGCGTACACCACCACCCACTTGGATGATCATCGATGGATGATTAACTACGGTTTTTAATGTTGCTAGCTGACGTTTAGTGCTATCTTTTGCGCCATCTAAATCTACAAAGTGCATCACGGTTGCGCCAGATTTTGCATAGGCTTGTTGGCGCTCTTGTACCGTGGTTTGATAATTAGTTTTTTGAGCATAATCGCCTTGATATAAGCGAACAACTTCACCATTGATGAGATCAATTGCGGGGATCATCATGCGTTTAAAGCTCCTGATTAATTTCTGTAGGGCCTAGTTCTTTTGGATCAAGTTCTAGAAAATTTTGAATGATTTTACTGCCTAACGCGCTGGAGCGTTCAGGGTGAAATTGACAACCGATAAAGTTATCTTTAGCGATAGCAGCAGAAAATCGACTGCCGTATTCACAGCTGGCAATAGTGTACTCACTAATAGGTGCGGCAAAGCTGTGCACAAAATAAAAGTAATCACCGACAGATATACCCTTAAAAATAGGGTGGTCACTTACTTGAGTCAGCGTGTTCCAGCCCATATGCGGTAATCTATTACCTTGTGCCTCAAGTGGTGCAACGGTTGTCGGTATTAAGTTTAAGCAAGGCACTAATGCCTCATCGCCACCTTCGGGTGAAGACTCTGTCATCAGTTGCATACCTAAGCAAAAACCAAGTACTGGCTGGGTTAACTCTTGCAACACCTTGACTAAATTTTTAGCTTTGATATTGTCCATGGCATGTTTTGCGCTGCCAACACCAGGGAAAATGACTTTTTTAGCTTGTTTGATTAAGGCAATATCATCGGTAATGGTAACGTCAAAACCAAGCCTTTCTACGGCAAATTTTACCGATGATAAGTTTGCACAACCTGTATCGACAATGACATTGCTTGGAAAATCAGTTGAACTTGTCATTACAAGGTCCCCTTTGAACTTGGCATCGCATCACCATCAACCTTGATAGCTTGGCCTAAGGCACGGCCAAAGACTTTAAATAAGCTTTCTACTTGGTGGTGACAGTTACCTTTACTTGTTGATAAATGTAAAGTAATCAACATTGAATCGGCCAGTGAACGGAAAAAGTGTCCGATCATTTGTGTTGACATAGTGCCGACCTTATCACTGGTAAAGTCAGCATCAAATTCTAACCATGGACGACCAGATAAGTCGATAGTACATTCGGCGCGACATTCATCCATAGGTATGACAAAGCCAAAACGATTAATGCCACGTTTATTACCTAAGGCTTGTTTTAATGCTTGCCCTAAAGCCAGTGCGGTATCTTCAATACTGTGATGGTCATCAATGTGGTAGTCGCCTTTTACTTTACAATCTAAAACAAAGCCGCCGTGCGTGGCTATTTGATCTAACATGTGGTCAAAAAAGCCTAAGCCTGTGTCTATCTTACTGCCACCCGATTTATCTAAATTAACGGTTACCGTGATGTCAGTTTCTTTCGTAGTACGAGTGACCGTTGCTATTCTTGGTTGCTCTAACTGATTAATAATTTGTTCGCTAACTTGTGCCCAATTGAAGCTCTGGCGATCGTACTTGATACCAACAATGCCCATGTTCGCAGCAAGCCCCATATCGGTTTCTCTATCACCAATAACATATGAATGGGTGAAGTCAACTCGTCCTTGTTGCAGGTAATCACTCACTAAACCCAGTTTAGGTTTACGACAGTTACACTGGTCTTCATCAAAATGAGGACAAAGTAATACGTCTTGAAAGTGTATGTCTTGAGAGCTAAAAATGTCCATCATCTTGTTATGAGGTAAATCAAAGTCTGCTTGTGGAAAACTGTCGGTACCTAAACCATCTTGATTGGAAACCATGACTAATTTAAAGCCTTTAGCTTGCAGTTTTAATAGCTCAGCAATGACATTAGGTTCAAAGACAAGTTTCTCTAACGTATCAAGCTGTTTATCAACTATAGGCTCTTCTACTAAAGTCCCATCACGGTCGATAAATAATATTTTCTCTTGGGTGTTACTCATAAAATGCTCTTCATTATGTTCGTTTCGCTAGCGACAATGCTGTGCCAACTTTTCTTATAGTGTTTCTAATAGCTGTTTTAACTGGGCTATTTCATCTTCACTGCCAAGGCTAATGCGAAGACAATTTTCAAGCTGTTGTTGCTTCGATTGATCGCGAATTAAGATATTGTTTTTAACTAATAGATTAAAGACGTTATTTTTTTCATCCAAGCTATGACAACGAAATAAGACAAAGTTGGCGTCACTGGGAAATACTTCGCAGCACCAGCGTTGTTGCTTGAGCCAGATAGTTAATTGCGCTCTCATAACTGTGGCGGTATTTACTCGTGCTTGCATAACCGTCAAATCATTGTTTAATGTGTTACTGGCAATTTCAGCGACAGGTGCGGCAATAGGGTAGGGGGCAATGACTTTACTTAATAAAGTGATAATCGCTTTATTGGCTAAGGTAAAACCACAGCGTAAGCCCGCTAAAGCAAAGGCTTTTGATAAAGTTCTCAGTACGATGACGTTATGATGTTGATTGATTAACTGAGTATTTATTTGCTCAGCGCCTAGTTCATTGTTGGTGTATTCAAAGTAAGCCTCATCAATAACAATGATTGCACTGTCTTTAAATAACTCGATGGCAGCTTGAATTTGCTCTTGGGGCAAGGTATTACCTGTAGGATTACCAGGAGAACATAAAAAGACCACTTTGACTTTACCTACTTGCGCTTTTAAACCTTCAAGGTCTAGTTGACACTTTGCAGCAGCGGTATTCACTAAGGGCACACTAATAATACCAGCACCGTGGTTTTCAGCACTGATAGCATACATGCCATAAGTCGGTGGGCAAATCAGGATGTTGTCTTGATAAGCACGACAGAAGCTACGAATAATTAATTCAATGCCTTCATCAGCACCACGAGTTGCCAGTATGTTTTCAATCGATAAGTTGCAATAATTACTGTAAGCCTTTAATAAGGCTTGTGGTTGAAAATCAGGGTAGCGATTAATGTTTTCACTGTTTAATTGGTACTGACCTTGACCGGGTGCTTCATTGGCATTTAACCAGACCTTACTGTTAGCTTGTTCGTTATTACCGCTAGCAAAAAGTCGGCGTGCAGATTGATAAGGCACCATATCTACTAGCTCTTCACGGGCTAATTTATTGATTAGCTTTTCACTTGTTGGCGAGGTCATGCCTCACACCCTTCTTCTAAACGAATGGTTACCGCACGTTGGTGAGCATCTAAGCCTTCGGCATCGGTTAATTCAATAATACATTCAGCTAAACTTTGTAAGCCTGCTTTGGTAATTTCTTGTACGGTATAACGACGTGAGAAGTCGGCTAATGATAAACTTGAAATAACCTTTGAATAACCGTAAGTGGGTAAAACATGGTTAGTACCACTGGCATAATCACCAGCAGATTCAGGGGTATATGCACCGACAAAGATTGAACCCGCATTACGTAAGTTCTTTAATAGCGCAGGCGCATCTTCTGTTTGAATAATTAAGTGTTCAGGTCCATATTCATTTGATACTTTAACCGCTTGAGATAAATCTTTGGTTAAAATCAAGCGAGATTGCTTCAACGCTTGTTCGGCAATTTTACAGCGAGATAATAAGACAATTTGTTTTGTTAGCTCCGCTTCTACCTGTTTTATTAAGGGTTCGCTGTCTGTCAGCAAAATAACTTGGCTGTCTGCGCCATGCTCCGCTTGCGATAATAAATCTGCAGCGATAAAAGCGGCATTGGCTTGTCCATCCGCTATAACCAGTACCTCAGATGGGCCAGCAGGCATATCAATGGTAAAACCAGCGACTTGTTGTGAAAGCTGTGTTTTTGCTTCGGTGACATAACGATTACCAGGGCCAAAGACTTTGTTTACCGCGGCAATGGTTTGTGTACCATAAGCAAGGGCGGCAATCGCTTGCGCGCCACCAACCGTGTATATTTCGGTAATACCACAAAGGTCTGCAGCAACGAGTACTTCATCGGCCAATTGGCCTTTTTTGTTTGGAGGACAAACTAAGGCCGTGCGTTTACAGCCCGTAAGTTGGGCGGGTACACCTAACATTAGCACCGTTGAGGGTAAGGGTGCAGAGCCAGCAGGAATATATAAACCAACACTTTCAATGGCTTCTGTTTTTAATGTACATTTTACACCTGGCGTTGTTTCCACGGTGATATCTGTGGCTTTTTGTGCACAGTGGAACGACTTTATTTGCTTATACGCGGTGTTTATCGCTTTTAATCGTTTTGCCGTTAAGGCCAGTTTAGCTTGAGCAACTTGTTCGCGGCTTACCGTTAAAGTGCTCAGGGCAATACCATCAAACTGCTCGGTTAATTCAAAGATAGCTTGGTCACCTTGGTTTTTAACTCTCGCTAAAATATTGGCAACTTGGGTTGATAACAAAGCACTGTCAGCAATGGCTGGGCGAGCAAGCGCATTTGTTTTTTGTTGCTCTGATAGTTCTTGCCAGTTGATAAGTTGATTTATCATAATTTGTCTCAGTTTTGTTTCAGTTCTATTTCAATGTTATCTCGGCTTTATATCGAGATAGGTTTGCAGTACTTAGGCATGTTTTTGTGATAATGACCTTAGCTCGAAGCTAGTTGTTGTAAGGGCAAAGCGGTAGCACGGAACTGACGTTAGTCAGTGAGTACTACCAATGCCGAACTTTCGACGACTAACAATGAGATGAGGTAATTTAGCCCATCATTTTCTCAATCGGCATCACAAGTATAGAATGACAACCCAAAGCTTTCAGATCTTCCATGGTTTCCCAAAAGAAAGTCTCGGTGGCGACTACGTGCACAGCCACCATGTCATCACGCCCGGCAAGTGGCAAAATAGTAGGTGTTTCTGTGCCAGGCATTAATGCACTGACTTCTGCTATTTTATCTTTTGGCGCGTGCAGCATAATGTATTTGCTTTCTTTCGCTTTAATTACTCCGTGAATACGCGGTAATAAGGTGTCTAAAATGGCTTGTTTTTCGTTACCTAATGGCTCGGCACGTTGAATAAGTGACGCTTTTGAACGGAAAACTTCTGCCACTTCTTTTAAGCCGTTAGCTTCAAGGGTAGCACCCGTTGAAACTAGGTCACATATACCATCAGCTAAACCGACTCGTGGGGCTACTTCAACCGAGCCTTTTAACAAGCAAAATTCCACGTTAATGTTATTCGCTTTCGCAAAACGATTTAATAAGTGTGGGTAAGTTGTGGCAAAGCGTAAGCCGTCTAAACAGTTTAGACCGGTGTATTCAAACTCTTCCGGCATAGCAATGGAAAAGCGACACGCGCCAAAATCTAAGGTAGTTGTGCGAATGTAGTCAGATTTGTTGCCTTTTAATTGGCGATCTAACTCTTCTTCTTCGAGGGTATTATCACCAACGATGCCTAAATCACATACGCCATCCATAATAAGTCCAGGAATATCACTACTGCGCACACGCATAATATCTATAGGCATGTTACTCACATGAGCCAATAATCTTCTGTCGCTCAGATTTATCTTTAATCCACAGCGCTTGAGTAATTTTTGTGTCTCTTCACTCAGGCGACCTGACTTTTGCATGGCAATGCGTAAACGTGGCTCTGATGTGCTCATAATGTTAATTCCTATCGTTTTAATCTTAAAGTTTTTTATTTAATTTGCAATTTAGGTACTGTTTCTCGTTTCGCTAAGAATGCGAAAACCCCCGAGAGAGTAGAGACTCTTTCGGGGGTTTAGCAATCACATTTAATTCTGTTAAGATATATTATAATGTTTCTTTTAAAACCACTGAAAGGTCTGTAGCCCCTCAGTAGTTTACTAGTAAGTAAACCTGAATGGGCTAATCGTAATGGTGGTGGTGTCGGTTATTCAGGTTAATATTCATGGTTAATTTATCTCTAGTCGTTTGTGTAGTAATTGTGTCGTCATTTGCTGTAATTGTTCTATGCACAGCGAAAAAAGTAATTTGTATTAATGTTGCCCACACTACTGGGTAATGATGTTAGCTGCAAGTATTAAATAAGGATTTTTTAGTGCTATTTGTTATATGTAACAAATTTTATAACATTGTGATAAAGGCCGTCAGTATTCATTGTTTCTATCCATTGTCAAAACACGGATAAGCCCTAAATGATATCACTTAATGGAATGGGTAAAGCAGCCGATAAAGAGAATGTGAGTTATAATAATTAATAGATAAACATAATTGTAGTAACATAAGTGGGAATTGTTATGGATATTTTTACAACGCAACTAACACGTGTGGTACCTGTGCCGATAAAACCGGCCAACTTAAAAGTAAAAGGGCCTTTAAAAGAAGCTGCGACGGGGGAGTTGTCAGAAGATCCCGAACATCTCGAAAACCATGAATATTACTTTATCAAAGAAGGTGGTCAATACCACAGCTCAAAGCAGGAAAGTGCTGAGCAAGATAAAGATGCACCACAAGAAAAAAAGGCTTATAGCACGGAGAGTATAGATAATACTTCAGAGCAAAATAAGCAAAATGAGCAAATTGAAGATAGCGATAAAGTTAAAGATGAAGATAAGCACTTAGATCTTTATGCTTAAGCGTTACTTGAGTATACTCTTTGACATAAAATCCCCTTTGTGTCTTCTCCTTTTACATGAACGAAAAAAATGTCAGTCAAGTTAGCCATGCTTTTTCTAAAGAAGGTGCCTTAGCTAAAGCTATTTCTGGCTTTTCTCCTCGTCAAGCGCAAATTGAAATGGCTCTTGATGTTGCCCATGCCATTGATAAACAATCCTCTCTTATTGTAGAGGCGGGTACTGGTACGGGTAAAACCTTTGCTTATTTAATCCCCGCATTTCTCGCATTGGATCCCAAAAAGCCTAAAAAAATAGTTATTTCTACCGGCACTAAAAACTTACAAGAGCAATTATTTCATAAAGATATACCACTGATAAAAAAAGTGCTGGCCAGTAATGCGCAAGTTGCCTTGTTAAAAGGTCGAGCCAATTATTTATGTAATTACCGTTTAGAGCAGTACCAGCAAAGCCGAGGTCAGCTTGATGCAACAATGTTACAAGACTTAGTCAAGATCAAAAACTGGGCAAATGGTACTCAAAGTGGTGATATTGGTGAGTTGGTTAATGTTAGTGAAGATTCCAGTGTTTTTCCTTTTGTTACTAGTACGTTAGATAATTGTTTGGCGAGAGACTGCCCAGATTACGAAGCTTGCTATTTGGTCAGAGCACGTCAAAAAGCAAGTGATGCCGATATTATTGTGGTTAACCACCATTTGTTTTTTGCTGATATGGCGTTAAAAGATACGGGTTTTGGTGAATTAATTCCTAAAGCCCAAGTGATGATTTTTGATGAGGCTCACCAAATAGGAGATATTGCCAGTGAATATTTTGGTGAGGCTTTTTCTAGCAAGCAGTTAGTTGATTTATGCACCGACGTATTACAAGTACATCGCAGTAGTTTAACGGATGTAAAACAATTAGGTCTTGCTGCAGAAAAGCTACAAAAGACTTGCCAAGAATTTCGTTTGTTATTTAATTACGATCCTGAACGGGGCAATTGGCGCGAAAAACATAAACAAGCCCACTTCCAACAAAAATTTACCGCTTTAAAAATAGATTTAGACTTTCTCTATCAAGTGATAAAGCTTTGTGTGTCAAGAAATGAAGCCATTGACAACTGTTTTGATCGAGCCGTGAACTTACTTGCTCAATATGATGTTATGACTAATGTTGAAGCCTATGGTATGAGCTTTTGGTACGAAACCACCCCACGCAGCGTCACCTTACACCAAACACCGTTAACCGTGAGCGATAAATTTAATGCCGTTGTTAAAGAATCGGGTGCTGGTTGGATTTTTACCTCGGCAACGCTAGCCGTAGATAATAGCTTTGATCATTTTGCTAAACACTTAGGCTTAGAAAGCGCTAAGCAGCTATTACTTGATAGTCCTTTTGATTATCAATCTCAGTCTCAATTAGTTGTGCCGCGTTATTTACCGCAGGCGAATGATAAGAATCGTGCGTTAAAATTAGCTGAGTTAGCCCAACCATTGATTAAAGCCAGTAAAGGTGCTTGTTTTATGCTCTTCACTAGTTATCGGGTAATGCATCAAGTAGCTGAAATACTTAGAGAAAGCATTGATAATACCTTGTTAGTGCAAGGGCAGATGGCTAAGCGGAAATTACTAGAGCAGTTTATTGAGTATGAGAGTGCTGTCTTGCTAGCAACAGCAAGCTTTTGGGAAGGCATTGATGTTCGTGGTGACAAACTCACCTGTGTCATTATTGATAAATTACCTTTTTCCTCACCAGATGATCCCTTATTACAAGCACGTTGTGAAGATGTTCGCAGGCAAGGGGGAGAGCCATTTAGCCAAATTCAACTGCCGCAAGCGGTTATTGCTTTGAAGCAAGGTGTTGGGCGATTAATTAGGGATGTCAGTGATCGTGGTGTGATGGTTATCTGTGATGATAGGTTAGTCAATAAACCTTACGGCGCAACCTTCTTAAAAAGTTTACCCGATATGAAGCGCAGTCGAGATATCACTAAAGCGGCTGAGTTTCTTGAAAGTTTACGGTAGATAAATACCCACTTCAGGTATATATAGAGTGAAGGTAAATTATTATGTACGTTTATAATTTATATCATAAAACTATTGTTTTATAAAAGATTGCTAAGCTATTGGTTTTTATTTATGGTTAAAATTCTTTTACTTTAGCCGTTAGTAATATTCAATAGGAACATGATGATAAAACTTAACAAAACACTAACAGTGCTCGCTAGTCTGTTGGTAATTTCTACTCAAACTTTAGCGCAAGCTCCCTTAGTTTCAATTTCCAGCCAAGATGCTTTTTTCAATAACTTAAAAGCGCTTTGTGGAAAGTCTTTTGCAGGAAAAGTGGTGGTTGATAACGCGCCACCCAGTAGTTTTAATACCAGTAAACTAATTATGCATGTAAGAAAGTGTACTGAGAGTGAATTACAAATTCCATTTCATGTGGGGGATAATGCTTCTCGTACTTGGATTATCACTAAAACAGGTAGTGGTTTAAGTTTAAAACATGATCATCGACATAAAGATGGCAGTAGTGATATTTCCACTATGTACGGAGGCCACACAACTGATGCGGGTTGGCCACAAGTACAAATTTTTCCTGCGGATCAGTATTCAAAAGAATTATTTATTAGTCAGGCTATTCCACAATCAATAGAAAATAGTTGGCAGATGTATATTTACCCAAATAAATTTACTTATCGATTAACGCGTCCGGGACGAGAATTTCGAGTTGATTTTGATTTAACTAAAACCGTAGAGCAGCCAGTAACACCCTGGGGATATAAAAAATAAAATAACGTGTCTACGCGCAGTTATTTTTATTGATGTATATATCCGTTACCAATCAGATGTCTGTTTCAGAGTGCTCAAGCGCTTCTTTGAATGGTAACCGGTATATATTTGATTTTCATGGCGCTGGTAATGGGTTCTTTTTGACGAAGTCACTTAACCACATATAGCCATGAAGGTTGCTCCCATAACGCTAATATTTAGACTTATTGGGGAGTCGTTAGGGAGTAAATTACTTGCTTGTTATGCAGTTGGTTTTAATGATTGGTTGTAAAACTGAGCGCTTTCCATCTATATCTTGTCGCTGAGGTAAGCCTAGCAATTGGCTCATTAGAGGGACAATATGTATATTTTCAAAGGCATTAAGCTTTCTCCCCTTAATGATATCAGGCCCAGAAGCAAGAAATATAGCTGTTAATGCGGGTTGGTTGATTACATCATAACCGTGTGTTGCTGCGCTAGTTATGCTGGTTTTTGTATTATTGAAATATCCGTTTGGCGCTATTTCAATAATAATATCTGGTATTATAGCTAAGTCTTTATTAAGTTGCCAATGTTCGGGATATTGGTTTTTTCGATAAACAGAGTACAAGGATTGGTTCTCTTTTTTCTGTTTAATCAATGATTTAAAAATACTATTCTTTTGGTCCTTACTCAACTTTGAATCATCTAAATAAAGAAATAATTGCGTGCTACTTTGAGCCACCACGATTGAGTTATCGCTTATCCATTGAGTTAGCTGCTCATTAAAGACCTTAGCTAAATCTACCTTGCTACTTTCGTTTATCTGCATCATGCCATGATCTGATACTAAGATTATATTGACGTCAAAAGTTATTTCTTTTTTTAAGCGGCTAATAAAATAGCCAAATAGCTTATCAATGTCTGCGACAGCGTTTTTTAGCTCTACTGAATTGGGGCCAAATTTATGTCCCATAGCATCCACACTAGAGAAGTAACTGGCAATAAAGTGAGGTGCTTGTGACGTAGGAAGTTTTAACCAGTTTATTATTTGATCAAATCGCGCTTTTTCAGAGTCCGTTCTATTATAAGCAATATTGAAGCTTGCTTGTTTGTTCTTACCTATCGCTTCAGATTCAGGCCAAAAATAGACGGCGCTAAGGATATTGTTTTCTTCAGCAAATGACCAAAAGGGTTTTGCCGTTAACCACAAGCTATTATTTTTACCCGCTCCGAGGCTATATTTTTCTTTTAAGCCAGGATGATAAAATCTATTATGAATAATGCCATGCTTAGCTGGGTATACACCTGTGATGATCGACAGATGGTTAGGAAATGTTTTACTAGGGTAGACCGAGAGAAGCTTAGCTTTGACTCCAGACTTGCCAAAATTAAGAATATGCTTTGGTTTAAATTTGGTTAAATAATCATAAGCGAAACCGTCTATAGACAGCAAAATCACCGTTGATTTTACTGGTTTACTATGAGCGGTGCTCGTCATTATTAATATCAATAAACAGACAAGAAAACGACTCATATTTTTCTCCAATTTAATTGCGAACTACAATAAAATATCAAGTATATTAGCTAAGTCTTTTTTGCCTTTAATAATATCATCAGGCGTTAACCCTGATAACTCATGAGGGAAAACTAACCATTCGTCTGACTCGTGTACATAATAAGTTGGTTTAATGTCAACGAGGGTGTTGGCTGGCTTGTACCAAGGACATGCGGTGCGAACATCCTTAGGCATATTTTGACGCATAGATGATTCAAGGTGTGCGATAAGGGCTTTAATACTTCTGCCAGAGTCAAAAACATCATCAACAATTAATAAGCCATCTTCGGCATTGGCATTTTCAATGACGTAGTGTAATCCGTGCACTTTAATTTCTTTGCTTTGTTTATTAATACCATAGTAAGACGATGTACGTACCGCAATGTGATCCGTTTCAACTTTTTTATAATCAAAATATTCTTGCACGGCAATACCAATGGGTGCACCACCTCGCCATATTCCAACAATAAACTGGGGTCTAAAACCATCGTTATAAACTTTTGCGGCCAATCTAAAAGAATCTTCTAGTAACTCTTGTGCGGTAATATATTTTTTATCCATTATAGATAACCTTTATTCCTCTAAGACTTAACTCGCATTATAACGTGATTTACCTTGATTTAAAATTAATTGTCTATTTAGTCAGGTTTTTATTACCTATCTGCTTATCAATTCGGGGTAATTGTTTATAAATCAACCGATGCCTGGTGTTCACAATCCACATCAAGGCCCGTTTTGCTATTAAATTTACTTTTTAATGGCATTTTTAATAGAATTATCAATGAGGTGTTTGTACTGTGGTTATTTAGCTACTGATTAAATAAGTGATGGGTAATGGGGGTATTAACTGAGCTTACGGCTTTATTTACTTTATATCCCTCATGGTTGGTAACTACTTACCTTTTGCTAATACCAGTTTAGATACACTCTCTAAAATGTCTCTATTATAGCTATGTTCCCGATAAGAGTGGTTGAATTTGCAGAGGATCTGATCACTTATATGGTTACCATATGGCGAGTGAAGAGGGGCAGGTGAGTGCTTACAGAAATACCGCTAAAATTTAAAGAAAGAGTATAACCCCCTTGAAAAAACGATCTCTAGCAGCCCTCGGTTAAAACCTCTATTGTAATCGTGGTATTAGAATTATTATATCGTATTTTGCAAGGTTCAATGGCACTTCGTAAGGAAATAGTGATCATAGTTGCATCATTTGGATAAACCACAGTAGCATAGATCCATTCTGAAGTGTCATCCACATCATCTGAAGCATTGATGTCTAATATATTCTCTAGGCTATTCTCCCACTTTGCTAGAGGATATCCGTTGTTTAATTCTACTAATGTACCCGCAGAATCAATGATTACCGTGGGGTTTTCAGCATAACCTTGGGTCTCATTACCTGCTATGATAGATTTAGTATAAACTAAACTATTGGCACTTTTTAAAGCCCCGCCTAATGCCATTACTGTAGCCGTTTTCGCATCAGATTGTAAATTAATAAATTTAGGTGCTGCCGTGACAGCAAGAATACCTAAAATCACGATAACAACCACTAATTCAATTAAAGTAAAACCTTGTTCTTTTTTCATAGTACTTGACGCCGATATTGAAAAACAAGCGAAGTATAGACTAACCTTTAGCAGTAAGCGACCTACATTAGGGCCGCACATTTGGCTACGGGTTACTTTTGTGCTACTGCAAGGAATTATCGAAAGAGAGTTCAAATAATATTTTGAAACCAACTCTCCCAACATTACTTTGTCCAGCTGAAGTCCTGAAATGGTTTATCAAGTGGCGTACTAGCAACATGGTTGGTGTAGTTACTCATCACTTTTTGCGATATGCCTAAGATAATTTCAAGTAGTTGTCGTTGACCATAACCCACAGCAAAAAATGCCGTTACTGCTTCTGCTGATATAATGCCACGATTACGTACCATGCTTAATGTGGTATCACGTAACATCTGTAATTTCTCTGTTGGCATTGCTTGTTGATTGCGTAATGCGTCTGTTAAGGTCGCATCTACTTTCATGGAGTGCGCAATTGCGGTATGAGCGGGTACACAGTAACCGCAGTTGTGCTCAACATTAATCGATTGCCATACCACGGTAAGCTCTTCTGCATCAAAAGAACTGGCCATAAATAATTTATGTAGTGCTTGATAACCTTCTAATAACCCTGGGGCTTCAGCCATAACCGCATGTAGGTTAGGTAACATGCCATTAGTTTTTACGGATTGCTCTAGAATTGCTTTACTTTTTTCTGGTGCCGATTCAAGGGTGTGCAAAGTGAATGCAGTCATTATAATTTCCTTTAAGAAGTATTCGTTAATTTTATAGGGGGATGGAATAGTGTTGTTGAAACGAATATAACTGGATCTGAACAGTCGTTCAAGTTATTATTGAACAATCGTTCATTTTTATTTTTATACATCATATGGCTAATACAAGTAAGAGAAATCGTCTTGATATTATTGATAAATCAACCAATTTATACTGGGAAAAAGGCTTTTATGGTACCTCAATGCGTAACCTACAAGAGGTTATCGATATGCGTCCAGGAAGTATTTATGCCGCCTTTGGTAGTAAAGAAGGCTTATTTAAAGAAGCTTTACAGCATTATACGCAGCAAGGGATAGAGCAATTAAATAAACTTAAACTCAGTACAGGATCTCCGTTAAAGGGTTTGAAATCTTTTGTCGATGCTACGGTGATCACTAGCCAAACTGATGCACCGAGTGGCATGTGCCTGTTAGCAAAAACGATTTCAGAATTAACCAAAGATAACGCCGAGTTATTAGCAGAAACCAAACGATTATTATTGCAAGTTGAAAAAGCCTTTATTATCACGCTTACTGAGGCTCAAGTAGCCGGTGAGATTGATAAAGAAAAAGATACAACAAAATTAGCACGTTACCTACAAGTGCAAATTATGGGCTTGCGTATTTATGCGGGTATTAACCATGATAAGCAAACGATTGCCGACATGGTCAATTCGGTCTTTTTAACATTCGAACAAGATTAAATGACGAATTTAAAAGTATGCCTATGCACTTGGCTCAGGATCGTCATTCCCGTTTAATCGGGGATTCCGTCTCTAAAGCGCAATGGATCTTCGATTAGAGACTTCGACGGTGACGCTTACAAAGCGTTCTTGGTGAACTACATAGGCCTGTTGAAAAGTGACTTGATGGGCGTTGATTAGCTTGGGTTTTATTGAACAGCTTACGTTGTTAGGTGTGCTTAAATTATTATTTATTCTTTGCTGTTAACGAGAAATATCAACCATTAAATCATTGGCAATTTGCTCTAAGGCATCGATTAAACTATCCACTAAACTTTCATTAATTGCAATTTGAACCTTGGCTTTAAAAATATCTTGGCCACTATGTGCAGCACTCTCTTGTGAGCACACTAACTTAATTAGGTTACCACCTTGTTGATGAATAACCGATGATACTTCTTGCACTATACCTGCTCTGTCATTGGCTGTAATCTCTAACAGTAAATTGCTGCTTACTTTGGATAAATCAGGCTCGGCCACTTCAACTTGACAAGTTAAGCCGTTAATTTCTTTTAATTCACAGACTAAATTTTCGCAGTGCTCACTCGCTACCGCCACTTCGATGACACCAGCAAAGAAACCAGATAAGTGATGTAAACTACTGACTTGCCAATTGCCTTGGTGTTTAGCAATGATGGTAGATAAGCAGTCTACTAGGCCCGCTTTATCAGGGCCGATACAAGAGATAACTAGGTGATTCATTAATCTTCCTAAAAGGTAGGTGAAGGAAAGTTGATAGGGTATAGACCTATTTTACTAAATTATAGCTCACTTTTGCGGGTTAAAATACTTCGTGGCTATGTTGTTCTCAATTTCAATCTCAATAGCAAGCTATTACTCGGTAACGGCTCCGGTGTTGTCCTAATGGCTTATTTATAGATGAACTAGTTTTCTTAGGCACCACACAAACTTAATTAAAATGGTCTTACTTTAAAGGTAACGATAAAAGTGATTTTAAGTGGAGTTTTATTGTTAATTTAACAGGGATAACTGACTCAACTCTTTGTTAAGTTGTTCACTATCACCTAGGTTAAGTTCAATAAGTCGCCGTAAGTGAGTAACGCTGTCGATATCAATGGTTCTACACTGTAAGCCGGTTTCATGCTCTTTTTCATGCAATTTTTCATGCACTACGGCAATGCTCATGGTAATAACCGCTGATTCACTATCAGGCAGTACAAGATGCAAAGTGCCAAGCTTTCCTTTCAACGATTTTTTACTGTCTATGAGCGAAACTAGAGCCCCTTTCAGTGAAATATCATGAATGCATACGGGGTAAGTGATACCTTCAATTTCTATTTCAGCTTTTATTGAAAATAAAACACGGGTAAATTTTCGTCTATCTTCCATTAAGATTACAGTATATTAGCTAAGAGTTCCCTTAGCATAGCCGCATTTTATGCAAAAGTAAAAAGGTAGTTTATACAAAAAAACCAGTTAAAATCATAATTTTAACTGGTTTTTAATTAAGTATTAAATTATTTGCTCTCATCATTAGAGGGCTAAGTTTTACTGACTAGCCTATTTTTTTATATTTAATTCTGTGAGGCTCTGTTGCGGCAGGACCTAAAGTTTTTTTCAACCAAGTTTCGTAATCAGTAAAGTTACCTTCGTAGAAGTTGATCTTTCCTTCGTCACGATAATCTAAGATATGGGTAGCAATTCGGTCAAGGAACCAGCGATCATGTGAAATAACCATGGCACAACCAGGGAATTCTAATAATGCTTCTTCCAACGCTCGTAACGTTTCAATATCTAAATCGTTGGTTGGCTCATCGAGTAACAAGACATTACCGCCAGTTTGCACTAATTTGGCTAAATGCACTCTATTTCGTTCACCACCGGATAATTGCCCAATGATTTTTTGTTGGTCGACACCTTTAAAGTTGAAACGACTAACATAAGCACGACTTGGAATTTCATAAGTGCCTATTTGTAAAATTTCATGGCCTTGAGATATCTCTTGGTAAACGGTTTTACTGTTGTCCATATCATCACGGAATTGATCAACACTGGCCAGTTTTACCGTATCACCTAAGATGACTTCACCTGAATCAGGTTTTTCCGCTCCCGTCATCATTTTAAAGAGTGTTGATTTACCCGCACCATTTGGACCAATAATGCCAACAATGGCGCCTTTAGGCACACTAAAACTTAAGTCATCAATAAGTACTCTGTCGCCAAACGATTTTGTTAAGTTTTTAACATCAAGTACTTTATCACCAAGGCGCGGCCCAGGTGGAATATAAAGCTCATTGGTTTCATTGCGTTTTTGGTGTTCTTGGCTGTTAAGCTCTTCAAATCGAGCCATACGCGCCTTGCTTTTTGACTGACGTGCTTTCGGGTTTGAACGAACCCATTCAAGCTCATGCTTGATAGTTTTTTGCAGGGCGCTTTCACTTTTACTTTCTCGCTCAAGGCGAGCGTTTTTTTGCTCTAACCATGAAGTGTAGTTACCTTCATAAGGAATACCGTGGCCACGATCCAGCTCTAAGATCCAGCCAGCAACATTATCTAAGAAATATCTATCATGGGTGATTGCGACCACAGTACCGGGGTAATCGTGTAAAAAACGTTCTAACCAAGCAACCGACTCTGCATCTAAATGGTTAGTGGGTTCATCGAGTAATAACATGTCTGGTTTTTGCAGTAACAAACGACAAAGAGCCACTCGGCGACGCTCACCACCACTTAATTCATTAATTCGTTGCTCCCAAGGCGGTAAACGTAATGCATCTGCAGCACGCTCAAGTACGTTATCAATATTGTGACCATCTTGACTATTGATGATATCTTCTAGCTCACCTTGTTCTTTAGCGAGGGCATCAAAATCAGCGTCTTCTTCAGCATATTCGTTATAGACTTGGTCAAGCCGTGAGAGGGCATTTTTTACTGTAGCGACTGCTTCTTCAACAATTTCGCGGACAGTTTTTTCTTCATCAAGTATTGGCTCTTGCGGTAAGTAACCGATTTTAGTGCCCGCAAGTGCTTTTGCTTCACCTTCAAACTCAGTATCCACACCCGCCATAATACGTAGTAGAGTCGATTTACCTGAGCCATTTAAACCTAATACGCCTATTTTAGCACCAGGGAAAAAGGATAAAGAAATATCTTTTAAAATAGTGCGCTTGGGTGGAACAATTTTGGAAACTCTATTCATCGACATGATGAATTTATCGGGAAGGGGCTGAGCCATATTGAGACCTTAAATGATAAAAATAATGATAGCT
This sequence comes from Colwellia sp., assembly GCA_037132835.1. Classification (GTDB taxonomy): domain Bacteria; phylum Pseudomonadota; class Gammaproteobacteria; order Enterobacterales; family Alteromonadaceae; genus Colwellia. The sequence continues at coordinate 23,133 of JBAHZW010000057.1, forward strand.
CATTGTAGGGTTTTAACTAGTAAACAGTCAACGGGTGCGGTAGGATTATAGGATAAAACAGCTAATAATATTGCTATAAAATCGTGTTAAGTCATTGATAGCGTTATTCGACTTTTCCCTACAGCGACCTTATTTAAGCTGATTTTAAAAGAGCCCTAGCGTAAAGTCAGGGTCGTGCACCGAAACCGGTTTAGGTAAATAAAGTTTTTAAATAGACTTTTTGTTAGAACATTCATATATCGATCATAATAAACCGTTATCTTACTTACTGAAGTTGAAGTTGATGTTGGAGATAAGGCAAGATGAAAGACACTAGATTATTTTTTAATAAAGAATTAAGTTGGTTAGCTTTTAACGAGCGGGTATTACAAGAAGCAAAAGATCCTAAGGTGCCTGTGATTGAAAGGGTTCACTTTTTGGGTATTTATTCTTCTAACCTTGATGAATTTTTCCGAGTACGTGTTGGCAAAGTTAGACGTACTGCTTTAGTTGAAGCCGCTCGTGCGCAAAATGCCCATACCGATTATATGCCTGCTACTTCTTTGTTAAGTGACATCATGAAGAAAGTACGGAAACTCACCGAAGATTTTAAAGATACAGCAACCGAAGTTTTTGCAGAATTAAAAGAGCAAGGTATAGAGTTACTCTTTAATGATGAAAAGTCGACTAAGTACGAAGAGTTATTAACACCCGATCAAAAAGACTGGCTTAAAGCTTTTTTCGCGCATAAAATTATTCGTCATATCACGCCCATTATCATCAACAGCAAAACTCAGCTTTCATCTTGTTTAGAGGATGATGGCATTTATTTTTTAGTGGCTTTATCCATTGACGATAAAAAACAGTTTTTACTGATTGAAGTGCCGCGTGAAAAAGTGAATCGCTTTATTATTATGCCGGATCATTTGCAGAAGGGTCTTAAGCGGGTGCTAATGCTTGATGATATCGTTCATTATTTTTTAGAAGATATTTTTAAAGGTGTTTTCGAGTATCAAGCCATAGAAGCATACTCAATTAAATTAACACGTAATGCCGAATTAGACGTAACAGATGAACTGGATGAAAGTCTGATAGAGAAAATGTCAAAAGGGCTTAGACAGCGTTTGAAGGCTGAGCCAGCACGTTTAGGTTATGATCAAAACATGCCTGAATATATGGTTAAATTTCTGTATAAACAATTAAAAATAAAAGAATTGGATAACTTAGTTGCCGGTGTACGTTTTCGCCACTTTAAAGATTTTATCAGTTTCCCCAATCTTGGTGATAGCTCATTAGAAAAAAAAGAGTTCGAGGCATTAGAGTCGGCAGTATATACCCTGTCTCATTCTATTTTTGACGCAATAAGTAAACAAGATATGTTGGTGTATTACCCCTATTATAAATTCCGACATATTACCGAATTTGTCCGCCAAGCCTCTTATTCTCCTTCTGTTAAAGAAATAAAGATTAATATTTATCGGGTAGCCAAAGATTCAGAAATCATTCATTCCTTAATCGAGGCGGTTAAAAATGGCAAACAGGTAACCGTTGTGGTTGAATTAAGAGCCCGCTTTGATGAAGAAGCAAATATGGCTTGGGCGACACGCATGAAAGATGCTGGTATTAAGGTTGAATTTGGCATACCTAGCTTAAAAGTGCACGCAAAGCTTTGCCTTATAACTCGCCAAGAAGAAGATAAACTTGTCCGTTACGCACATATAGGTACAGGGAATTTTCATGAAAAAAATGCGCGTATTTATACGGACTACTCATTATTTACCACGCATAAGGAAATTTGCCAAGAAGTGGAAAATGTTTTTTCTTTTATTGCACACAGTTACAAACGGTTTAGATTTAACCATTTAATTGTTTCACCTTTAACGAGCCGTAGAAAGCTTTATCAATTAATTGATAATGAAATAGATCAGGTCACGCACGATAATAAAGCTGAAATCACCCTAAAACTTAATAACCTCGTTGATAAAGGTTTAATCAATCGTCTTTATTCGGCGAGTAATGCTGGAGTTAAAATCAAAGTGGTATTACGTGGTATGTGCTCTTTGATCCCCGGTGTGCCAGGTCTGAGTGAGAATATAAAAATCATCTCTATTATTGATCAATTTTTAGAACATCCAAGGGTGATGGTGTTCCATAACCGAGGTGAAAAGTTAGTTTATATTAGTTCATTTGATTGGATGGAGCGAAATATTGATCAGCGTGTTGAGGTGGCTTGTCCTATATATGATGTTAAGTTAAAGCAGCGCATTATACATATGATTGATTTGCACTTTAAAGATAACTGTAAAGCAAGGCTTATCAATAAAGAGCAAAATAATCGTTACCAAACTAAAGGAAAAATCACACGTATTCGTTCTCAAATGGAAGTTTATGATTACCTTAAAGCGGAAGAAGAATTAGCCTTGAAGGAGTACGCCGCTTCAACAGAGAAATAAAATGTATTTGTAAAATAATAAGTTTTCACCTCATTCATTTTATAGTATAAAATGGCAACAACTTTTATGATCAATAGCGTATTATTGTTAAAACACTTTTTTGCCCTTTTAGGCTTTGCATGGGAACTATGTTAGCAACCGATTTAACATCAAATGAGCAGTATATATCAGCGTTAGACATTGGCTCAAATAGCTTTCATTTTGTCTTAGCGCGCATACATAATGAAAATCTACAAATACTTCATAGTGAAAAGTATCAAGTTAAACTTGCTGATGGACTCTCTGATGATTATATTCTGTCAGAGGAAGCCATTGAGCGGGGTCTGCAAGCTTTAAAAAATATAGCGCCTATCGCCGCTAAAATTACGAAAGAAAATTTTAGGGTGGTTGCGACATACACCTTAAGAAGAGCCAAAAATGCCAATGAATTTCTAACGCGTGCTTCGGCTATTTTTCCTTATGATATTGAAGTTATTTCAGGTCATGAAGAGGCTCGATTAGTATTTCAGGGCGCTAGTCACTATTTACCTGCGGGTGAAAAGCGTCTGGTCATTGATATTGGTGGTGGCAGTACTGAATTAATTATTGGTAAGGGTAGTCATATCTATGCGTTAGATAGCATCAATATTGGCTGTATTAGTACGGCCAATAAATTTTTTCCCAATCAACAAATCAGTAAAAAAGCATTCAGTAAAGCAATGTTAAATGCTCGAACTGTACTGGGAGCCATTAAAGGCCGTTTTTTGAAGGTAGACTGGCAAACCGTTACCGGTACTTCGGGCACCATTAAAAGCATTTATCAAATTATTAATGCTGATCAAGATCTTACTAAACCCATTCGTTTGCTGCAGTTGCTCGAATTAAAAGAAAAACTACTTCGTTTTAGCTCTTTTGATGAAATTGAATTAGCCGGTTTAAAAGAAAATAGACAAGGAGTTCTTTGTTCAGGTTTATCCATCCTCATTGCTGTATTTGAAACCTTCGAAATATCGACACTGGAATATTGTGATTACGCTCTGCGTGAAGGGGTTATTTTTGAAGCGTTCGCGCGACATTTAAATTCAGATATACATCAACGTACCATGAGTAGTTTAATTACTCGATTTAATATTGACCTTGAGCAAAATAAACGGGTGTCAGCACTGGCCGCTGTTATGTTTGATAGCATTAGTCATGACTGGAAATTAGCAGAAAAGCCCTATAAAGACATCTTAATGTGGGCTATACAGTTACATGAAATAGGCTTTGGTATTAACTCCTCTGGTTTTCATAAACATGGTAAGTATATTATTGAAAATTCAGATTTACCGGGCTTTAACCAAGAGCAAACTCAAGCAATAGCTTGGTTAGTCGGTAGTCAACGCAGTAAAATAGAGATACCTGATAACTACGAATGGTACTTATTAAAAACTAAAAGACTCACTAAAATACTCGCAATATTGAGATTGTCGTGTTTGCTTTATAAGCAACGTCAATTATCGCACATACCGCCATTCACTCTTAAGGCCAATTTACGCGAGCTGTCATTAACACTTGATCCCGACTGGCAATTAAAACATCTCATCGTATTAAATGATTTAGCCAAAGAGCAAACCGCATTAAGTCATTTGAATATAATACTCAACGTAAACTGAGTACTTAAATGATTCACAGGCATTGTTTTTTGATAAGTGTCTTATGAGTGTTGTGAGGGAATATTTTGAAAACACTAAAAACTATAAATAAGTACAGCGGAGGTTTCAGTATTTAAATTTTCATTCGCATCATCTACTTTTGAGTTGTAATCTATGGCAAAGTTAAGTTTAAGCTGTAGAGAATCAATTAATTTACTGGTGATTGAGCTTTCAGCCTCATAAATACTGTTTTCTCCACTTCTTATCGCGTGCTTTACAATAAATAATTGTTTAAATTCAATAAATTCATTCAACCTTCGAGTGTAAAGTGCTTGCATCTGTAATATGACGGAGATTTTTGTTTCACTTGTTACGCCTAATGAACTCTCTGCGGCGGTAACTAGGGTTACATCTCGCTTAAAACCAGGACCAATATCGGCATCAAAGCTAACGTCTTTGGCCTCATACCATCTCCGTCCCCAACCCGTAGACACGGATGCCTGTGAATCAAAACTAGAAAAGCGATCTTCTTTATAAAATAAACTGCCGTATAAATAGTTCTTATAAATTGGGTTGACGGTATAGTTGGTTTGAGAAAAAATACTCCAATTATGACTAGTCGTCTCAAGACTTTTGTCTATTTTATCATTACTGAGAGTCACTTCTGTTTCGGTTTTTTTTATTAATAAATCAAAATTAAAAATACTGCGCCATAGGTTTTTTTCGAACTCAAGATCAAAGCCCGTTTTAATATCGACACTGTGAATATCACCGGTTAAATACAAAAGTCCAAACTGTGCAGATGCGGTGAATAAGGTGCCAGAGGGGGGTTGAATCGATTCATCTGCTTTGGCAAGGCCAAATAATATGTCTGCTGGCTCAGCGGCGTCGTTATTTGATTGCTCTTGGGCGTACAACGGTGTAGATAAAGTAAAGTAGACAAAGAATGAAGAAAATAGAATAAAGCGATAAAACATGGTGATCAATAATACTTAGACAAGGTATAATGCTAATTATACCTTAGTTGCTCCTTTTTATCGAGCGTAAAGCAAGGATCTAAGACTAAACGGATTAATTAATCCACTTGGAATAAACCCTTTTAATGAATCATTATTGCAGTGACTTAGTTACTCGTGTTCATTCGTTGTGAAGACGAATGAACACTGTTTAGCTTTGGTCATCTTATGATGTAGCACGTTGCTCTAAAATTTCTACGGCGGGTAAAACTTTACCTTCTAAAAACTCCAAGAAAGCGCCACCACCTGTTGAAATATAAGATATTTTATCAGCAATATCATATTTATCCACCGCCGCTAAAGTATCTCCGCCACCCGCAACTGAAAAGGCTGAACTGTTGGCGATTGCACGCGAGATAGCCTCAGTACCTTTGGCAAAGGCATCAATTTCAAAAACACCCACTGGCCCGTTCCATAAAATAGTTCCAGCCGATTTAATTATTTCGGCTACCTTAGCGATAGTTTTGGGTCCGTAATCGATGATTTGTTCGTCTGCTTGAACCTCGTTAGATGCTTTTGTTTCTGTAAGCGAATTATGCTTCCAGTCACTAAATCCATCACGTGTTGTTACGACATCGTCTGAAAAAATGACCTCTGTTTGTGCACAAAGACGCTGTGCTTCAGGAATTAGGTCAGCTTCATATAATGAACCGCCTACCTCGTTACCAGCAGCCGCTACAAACGTATTTGAAATTCCACCACCAACCACAAGGGTATCGGCAATTTTAGAAAGAGACTCTAACACGGTTAACTTAGTCGACACTTTAGCGCCACCCACAATGGCAACTAATGGACGGGCAGGGTTATCAATCGCCTTTGCTAATGCGTCAAGTTCACCCGTTAATAATGGGCCTGCACAAGCGATAGGGGCATATTTTGCGACACCATGTGTACTTGCATGCGCACGATGAGCCGTACCAAAGGCGTCCATAACAAAAATATCACATAAAGCGGCTAATTTTTTAGCTAAGGCATCATCATTCTTCTTTTCACCCACGTTAAAACGGATGTTTTCAAATATCACTAATTCACCCGCGGCAACGTCAACACCCTCTAGGTAATCAGTTACTAACCGAACAGGGACGCTTAATTTTGTACTTAAATAATCCGCTACAGGTTTAAGTGAAAAAACCTCTTCTGGCTGCCCTTCAGTTGGGCGGCCTAAGTGAGACATTACCATTACTTTTGCACCCGCTTCTAGGGCAATTTTTAATGTGGGTAACGCAGCGCGTAAACGGGCATCCGAAGTGATTTTACCATCAGCTACTGGCACATTTAAATCTTCACGAATTAATACCCGTTGGTTAGCTAAGGTAAGATCAGCCATTTTGATAATAGACATTGTTGTTTCCTTTTTTACTTTTTGTGAGTTATGTTCAATATGAGTTAAAAAATTGCTTTATAAACCTTGTATAAAAACTCTTTGGTTTTTATTTATGCTTAGCTTGGTACATTGCCATTGCGGTATCTAACATACGGTTGGCAAATCCCCATTCATTGTCACACCAAATAAGCATTTTAATTAAACGTTTATGGCTGACACGGGTTTGATTACCATCAACAATACATGAGTGGGGGTCATGGTTAAAGTCGACAGAGACCAAAGGTTCTTCCGTATAAGCTAAAATATCAGATAAATTATTCGTGCTACTTGCCGCCTTTATTGCTTGGTTAATATTGTCAATACTGGCATCATTATTAACGGTAAGACTTAAGTCCATGGCGGTAACATTAAGTGTTGGTACTCGTACAGCAATGGCTTCAAAGCGCCCTTTAAATTTCGGTAATATACGTTCAATACCAGCAGCGAGTTTAGTATCTACCGGAATAATTGACTGGCTCGCAGCACGAGATCGGCGTAAATCGTTATGGTACGCATCAATTACTTGCTGATCATGCATGGATGAATGAATGGTGGTGATGGTGCCACTTTCTACACCAAAAGCTTCATCGATAACCTTAATTACTGGAACAACACAATTTGTTGTACAAGAGCCATTCGAGACAATACGATCATCCGCTTTGAGCATTTGATGATTAATACCATAAATAATAGTGGCATCGACATCTTGGCTACCAGGGTGAGAAAATAATACTTTATTTGCACCTTGCTTTATATGATCTAAACCATCTTTTTGACTTCCATATACACCAGTACAATCAAGTACTATATCAATGTCCTGCTGTTGCCATGGTAGGGCTGTTAGGTTATCGATATGTGTTAAGGTTATTTTATCACCATTAATGATCAGCTGATTACCCGTTTGGCTAACACTAAAAGGAAACCGACCATGAGTACTATCGTACTTTAATAGATGTGCTATACCTGAAGGGGGCGCTAGTTCATTAATAGCGACTAGTGTGTATAACTCTGTTTTACCACTTTCATACAGTGCTCTAACTACGCTACGACCAATACGGCCAAAGCCATTAATTGCAATTCTTACTGTCATAATTCTATTATATTTCTATCGATGCTTTTAAGTGCATAAGTTAAGCGAAAAGCATAACGATAATCTTATTAAAGCCTTAAAGGGGAGTTTAAGTGTTAACTTCTGCTATAGCTGTTTGTTGATATGAAACTGCCACAAGTACTTGTGGCAGTGCAGTCTACATAACTATAGTTGATTTACGGTATTAAGCACATTTTCTATCGTGAAGCCAAAGTGCTCAAGTAATACATTACCTGGAGCCGACTCACCAAAGGTAGTCATACCAACCACAGCACCATTAAGACCAACATATTTAGACCAAAAATCACCATGTGCGGCTTCAATAGCTACGCGTTTGGTTACGCTTGGCGGTAAAATGGCTTCTTTATATTCCGTGCTTTGTTTATCAAATACAGAGGTTGATGGCATTGACACCACACGTACATTTTTACCTTGTTCCGTTAATGCTTTGGCAGAATCAACCGCTAAAGCAACTTCAGAGCCAGTTGCCATTAAAATAACGTCAGGAGTACCTGTACAATCAACTAAAGTGTATGCCCCTTTTTCAATGTTACTTACTTGTGTTTGTGTGCGGTTCATTGCGGGCAAACCTTGGCGTGAAAATATTAATGCGGTCGGGGCTTTTTGACTCAGTACCGCCGATTTCCAAGCGACAGCTGTTTCAGTAGCGTCACATGGACGCCAAGTGGTTAAGTTGGGGGTTGTTCTTAAGTTTGTTAGTTGTTCAATAGGTTGATGAGTCGGACCATCTTCACCTTGACCAATCGAGTCATGGGTATAAACAAAAATATTTTGAATGCCCATCAAGGCTGACATACGCACGGCATTACGTGCATATTCCATAAACATCATAAAGGTAGCACCATAGTTAACAAAACCGCCATGCAAAGATATACCATTCATAATACTGCTCATACCAAATTCACGCACGCCGTAGAAAATATAGTTACCCGCTGCATCGTCTTGAATACCCTTAGAGCCTGACCATAATGTTAGGTTTGAACCCGCTAAATCAGCAGAGCCGCCTAGCATTTCGGGTAAGATATGACCAAAAGCTTCAATGGTATTTTGTGAGGCTTTACGAGACGCTATGTTTTCACTCGTTTCATGACACTGCTGAATAAAAGCATTGGCTTTCTCTTCAAATTCTAGAGGTAATTCACCTTTGATCACACGGCGTTCATATTCACTTGCTAATACTGGGTGTGCTGCTTGGTAAGCTGAAAATTTATCATTCCAGCTAGTTTGGCTTTGCTGACCTTTCTCTTTTCTATCCCATTGTGCGTATATGTCACTTGGAATGTCAAAAGGGGCATGTGACCAGTTTAAAAACTCACGTGTTGCGGCAATTTCTTCATCACCTAATGGTGCGCCATGGCAATTATGGGTACCTGACTTATTCGGTGAGCCAAAACCAATAATTGTTTTACAGCAAATCATACTGGGTTTATCTGTGACAGACTTTGCTGCTTCGATAGCTTGAGTAATTGCTTGAGGGTCGTGACCATCAACACAAATAACATGCCAACCATAAGACTCGAAACGCGCGGGGGTATTATCAGTGAACCAACCTTCAACCTTACCATCAATTGAAATGCCATTATCATCCCAAAACGCAATAAGCTTACCCAGACCTAGCGTACCAGCGAGAGAACAAGATTCATGAGATAAGCCTTCCATTAAGCAGCCATCGCCTAAGAAACAATAGGTGAAATGGTCAACAATCGCATGACCTTCTCGGTTAAACTGTGCTGCTAAGGTTTTTTCAGCAATTGCCATGCCCACGGCATTAGCAATGCCTGCACCTAATGGCCCTGTTGTTGTTTCAACACCGGGTGTATACCCATATTCAGGATGCCCTGGCGTTTTTGAATGTAATTGACGGAAATTTTTTAGATCTTCAATAGATAAATCGTAACCCGATAAATGTAATAAAGAATAGATAAGCATTGAGCCATGACCGTTTGATAAAATAAAACGATCTCGATCAGCCCAGTTTGGATCGGCAGGATTGTGTTTTAAAAAATCACGCCATAATACTTCGGCAATATCTGCCATACCCATAGGGGCACCAGGGTGTCCTGATTTTGCTTTTTGTACAGCATCCATGCTTAAGACTCGGATAGCATTTGCTAACTCTTGACGTGGTGACATAGTCGCTCCATATTTTATCGGTTTAAAAGAGTAAATTATCCGTAGTTTCGCTCACCAAAGCACGTAGCGCAATTTATATTATGAGATTTTCACTATTATTTTGTCTGATGGTTAATTATTTAAGCTATATATACCCGTTACCAATCAAGATGCCTGTTTCAGAGTACTTGAGCGATTTCAATTCAAGGTGCTGTGATGAAATAATGGTACTCAGGATAATATGCTCCTGCATTCTCTAAGAATATGCTTTAACTCTCTTCCTTGCCTAAAGTGATTGTTATTCCCACTGAAATCCTGCACTTTGAATGCTAACGGGTATATACCCGTTAGCATTCAAGATACATGTTTCAGAGTGCTTGAGCGATTTTAATTCAAGGCGCTGTGATGAAATAATGGTTACTCCCTTATAAATTACAGCAACGATGAAGTGATATTGCTCAAGCGCTTCTTCGATGGGTTAACAATCACTTTATACGGCGTCAAAAAATCAAATCATAGAATAACTATGCTTTAATTCTCTTCCTTGCCTAAAGTGATTGTTATTCCCACTGAAATCCTGCACTTTGAATGCTAACGGGTATAGTGATAGTATCGATAAAACTTTACCTAAAGTACTGAATGTTGAGTAACAGAATTATTCTGTTTACCTTGAATAATTACTATGAAACAGTCCCACTTAATACGTTTTTTTATTTCCGCTATATTATATCTAGCCTTTTGCTTACTGGCGACATGGCTTATTAATCCACAATCGATTGTTAATTTTATTGGTCCTTCAGCAGCTCTTATTAGTGGTTTGTTGCTCATTTGGGGGAGTACGCCGCTTATTGCGGTATTACTGGTAAGCCCAATACTGGCATTTATTCTCAATTATTATTTTCACTTCAATGCCAGTTTTGCGGTGATGACTATTGCCGTGCTTACGACAATATTACAAGGGATTTGGACTAAACAGCTTGTTTTTCTATTTATTCAGGATAAAAAATGGTTAACGTCAAGAAGGCACTTATTCTCATTTATATTACGTATTGGTCCTATTGCAAGTCTCGTTTCTGCTAGCTCGGCTTTAGTTATCTCCATGCTTGATAATCAAGTGATGGCGGGCACATTCTTTTATACCTTTATTAATACGTGGGCAGCTAGTATGTTAGTTGCGGTATTTTTTATTCCTTTGTTATTAATGATTAAAGGTTCCAAACAACTTACCTTAACCAAGCGACTCTTTGTTGGTTTTACCACCGTTTTAGGGGGGATGGCCATTTTTTTATTACTGAAAACATCTCAATACGAACAGCAACAATATCGAGAAGCGCTCTTTAATCAATCAAAAGAAGAAGTCGAGCGTTTAGTACTTGATGAAATTGATATCATGGTGAACAAGGTTAATAGCCTTTCTGCTTTTTTTAAAGCCAGTGATGATGTGACATTTAGCGAGTTTAATCTGTTTAGTGAAAGTTTTTTTAAGCACGATTCAAGTATGAGAGCATTAGAGTGGGCACCTGTTGTTCCTTTCAAACAACGAAAAGAATTTGAAAGAAAAAGCTCAATCATACTGCAAAATGATTTTAAAATTAAAGAACGTTTAGCCGATGGCCAATTAGTTGTTGCTGCATCACGCAATAAATATGTTCCCTTATATTATATTTATCCACAACAAGGTAATCAGGAGGCTTTAGGATTAGATGTTTATCAGAACCTTAAAGAAACGCTAGCCATGAAAAACCTTGTTGATAGAGAAGTTATTGTTGCTAGCGCCCCTTTTGTTTTAGTACAAGATGAGTTTACTAACCCCGGTATATTGTTTAGTAAGGCCGTTTTCTCACCACCAAAGAACAGTGAGCTTACTCAAGGTGTTGAGCGGCGTAAGTTATCGTTAATTAACAAAGATAAGTTAATGGGCTTTGTTGTTGGTGTTGTTCAGTTTGATCGGTTTTTTGACCGTCTAGCCAAAGAGAAGTCTCTTGAAATTAGTTTTTTTATTCAAGATGTTTCAGGTCATGAAGCTTTTCCTTTATTTGGTCAGGCATTACCTACAGCCAATCGGCATGTAGATACTATTACCCTTTCCGTATTTTCTCGACTTTGGCAAATAGAAGTAGTAGAAAAAAAGTCGTGGTTTAGTCAGTCTAAAAGTTGGCAAGCGTGGGCTGTACTTATTGGCGTCACATTTGGCGGGGTCCTCTTTCAAATACTTATGTTAATGATGACGGTCTATTCGAATGAATTAGTACAGCAAGTTAATACTAAAACCCGGGCACTCATTTTAGCAAAAGAAAGCTCGGAACAAAAAAGCATAGCTAAAAGTCAATTTTTACAAATATTAAATACAGAATTGCGTGTGCCATTATTGGCAATAAAGTCATTTGTTGAGCAATTAAAGAAAAAAGGTATTCAGAACAAAGAAGTGAACGGTATAAACCATGCAGGTAGTAATGTTGCGCTCTTGCTAGATTCTATGTTGGATTTGTCCAATATAGAATCAGGGAAAATCATACCTAAGGCGGAGTGTTTTGATTTTTATGGTTTTTTACTGAGCACTGAATCCGTTCTCAAAGCGAGTCATGCTTATGACGGTAAGTCACTCTGTTTTATTATCGATGAGGGCGTACCTCATTACATTAATAGCGATGAATTATATATTCAAAAGTTGCTCCATGCCTTGATTGAAAGTGCTCATCATGTCTTAAAAGCCGATATGTTGCGTTTATCTATTAAGCTTCATCAGCATAAGCGCACTGAGGCCAGCTTATTTTTTACTTTATCAAGCCAAAATCCTATCATAGAAGCCAATGTGAAAAGGGGCTCTCAACCGGGGCCAGAGCACTTGGTTGCTGACAGTACCGCATTGTCTATGGCGATTAAATACAGCCAATTATTAGGCGGAGATACTAATTTAGGCATTTTAAGCTCAGGGGAGGGGGTTTTAAATGCTTCTATTCGGGTAACTACTTCATCAAGTGAACAACAAGAAATTAAACAAGGATTAACATTTGACTGAAACAGTTGCTTTTTTTGCTCCCTTTTCTTGTTGTAGATCAAAGTCACTTGTAAAAAACTTGTAATAAAAAACCTAATGGTTTAGGGTCACTACTCCTGTTTACGAATAGCATAAAAAAAATAATAAATCGAACAGGTAATACTAATAGGTACAATAATGAATAATTCACCCTCAAAAGGGTTTAAATTAACGACTGTGATATGTGTAGTAATTATCATGGCAGTTTCAGCGATGTTGAGTGGTAACTCAATCGCAGATATCATGGATGAAGAAATAACGCAATCAGAAGAGTAGCACTTAATCGCTATTCATTTTATTGTCATGGAAAATCAAGTCTCGGTACTAATTCAACCTTAGTATTGGGACTTTTTCATTTATACCCGTTACCAAGCAAAGTGCACTCTGAAGCCCGCATATTGATTGGTCACGGGAATATAATACCATCTATGGTATAACGTGACATCGTGGCTTTTATTTTGAAGAGAGGAAGAAAGTCAGCGACTATTAATTGGGAAGGTATGCGTCTCCACCGGGACTCGAACCCAGAGCAGCGGCTTAGGAGGCCGCAGTTTTATCCAGTTAAACTATAGAGACATTGTGTTATGTAGCATCAACGGCCATTATTTTAATCATATTTTCTTGGTTTGTTAATATATTATTTCATTTTTTTATTTGCGGAATACTATTGGCTTAATTATCTACGATTATTGTCATTTTTCCACCGCAATTTAACGCTAATGACGTGCCGTTTATGCAGGTCTAGAGTTTAAAAAATTATAGGCAATGGTATTCATGTTTTCCTAGTAAATTAATAAGTAATTTACTAACATACTTTTTTACTATGGCTTTTAGGTATATAAAATGAGTAAATTTTTATTATTAGCACTTGTTATTGGTCTTGTTGTGTTTTTCATGATGAGAAATAATGACAGTAAAGAGCTAGTCCAACTTAATATGAAATTAGGTAATGATTTTTTAGTGTCTAATCAGCATGAAGAAGGGGTAGTGTCTACCGCTTCAGGTTTACAGTATAAAGTATTAACTCCAGGAAGCGGTACAGAGCATCCAAGTGCATCATCGAATGTTAAGGTGCATTATCATGGTACCTTACTTGATGGCACGGTATTCGATAGTTCGGTTGACCGTGGTGAGCCCATTAGCTTTGGTTTGAATCAAGTTATCAAAGGTTGGACTGAAGGTGTCCAATTGATGGTTGTTGGTGAAAAAACCCGCTTTTATATTCCATCATCTTTAGGTTATGGTGATCGAGCTGCTGGCAAAATAGCGCCAGGTTCATTATTAATTTTTGAGGTTGAATTATTAGCGATTAACTAGCTAATAATCCAGCATGCCTATGCACTTAGCTCAGTATCGTCATCCCCGTGGTGTTTTAATTGAGATTCAGACTCTAAAGAGTAATGGCTCTTTGATGAGACACTTCGAAGATGACGCTGACAAGCGTTCCTGAGTAAACTATATAGGCATGTACCCCAAAAGCAGGTTTAGTTTCGCTAAACGTGCTTTATTGTTTTTGAGAGTATAGGTTTTTGCCATTAACAGCATAACTACTGAACACGGCTAACCATACACCCTAAGGCTCAGTTGAGTTTCAAATCACAGTTGTACTCCACCAACACCAAAATACAAAACCCTCAGTTATATCATAAAGCGCTAGGCTTTTTTATCTGAACGCATGTTTATATATTTATTGGGAGGGCTGGTGTCATTCAACCACAATAACACTGGATTTTTGGTATTAGTTATCTTGCTAATATTAATGGTACGGCGTTGTTATTATTTGGTTAATTACAGGTGAATATTTAGTGCTTAGTTGAATTTGTTATTGTAAAATAAGTGCTTAGCAATTTTGTTAAAGCATAAAGTTTATTATAATAAGGTGACTAATGAAGATTTGGATATATACCTGCTTATTATCTCTGTTTAGCTGCATAGCTGTTGCAAAAATCTCAGCCTCCGCTGAAGAAGCACTATTTGTTTGTATTGCCGAGTTGAGTCACCATGCTAAAGATGATGTTGCTATTGGCGACATTAAAAAGCAATGCCATGAAAAAATACAAACACCACTAAAACAACGCATGTTGCTCGAAAAGAATGCCGCAAGAAATCCCTTTGCAATACTGCCACATAAACCTAACTATATACTGCCGTTTACTTATTTTGATGCAGTTGAAACACCTTATGTCGATTTATTAGCTGGGCGGCACCTTGATAATGTTGAGGCTAAATTTCAAATTTCATTAAAATATGTCATCACAGAAGATCTATTTGTTAAAAATCTTGATCTCTATGCTGCCTATACTGCCACCAGTTGGTGGCAAGCATACAATTCTGATATCTCAGCCTTTTTTAGAGAAACGAATTATGAGCCTGAATTGATTATGGTCTACAATGCTCCGTGGTCATTATTTGGCATGACAGTTGATCAAACGAGTTTATCCTTTACTCATCAATCCAACGGACAAGCAGAAGCATCTTCACGCAGTTGGAATCGGCTTATTGCTGGGTTTATTGTTGTTGATGATAACTTGATTTGGGATTTAAGACTTTGGTATAGAATACCAGAAGAGGAGAAGTCAGCGTTAGATGATCCAACGGGTGATGACAATCCAGATATACAAGATTACATGGGTTATGGTGAATTAGGGCTGTTATGGAAAGTAAATGAGGATCACAATATCGACTTTATATTCCGAAATAATTTAAAAAGTGACAATAAAGGCGCCATACAAATCGGTTGGTCATTCCCATTATCTACACATCTACGTGGTTATGTTGAATATTATAATGGCTATGGTGAAAGTCTAATTTATTACAATGAAAAAACGTCTCGCCTTGGCATAGGGGTTAAACTAACCGACTGGCTATAGCGTCGTTATTTTTATTTTGTCAGTTGTTATGGCTGGCATAGTAAATGGTATAGTTAATTGTTATCGCTAATAGCTATTAGGTGACAATTAGCTTAGCTATTTAAACGAAGGACAAATTGAATTAGGTCGATCCATAAGAAACTCCCTACGCCAATCCTCTTCATTTAGCGGGCCAAATTCCTGTATAATACCGACGGGCATATTACTTCGCTCATGAACTACTGATCCAAATACATCGTCTCGAACATAAAGTATTTCCACACCGCTAACACGAGCATCCGCAAAAAAATGCTGCAGCATGATGAGTACTTTTCCTGTATTACTCGAAAGGACTTGTGAAAATATTTCAATAACTGGAGTCTCTTCTAGATCCAACTCCAGCTTAAAAACCCAACGCAGACCCAATGTAGGCAGTGTTCTAAGAAAACGCTTTTCCCTAGAGAGTAGCACCGAGCTAATATGTTTAAGTGGGATAACCTGAGTCTTATGAAAAAGAATAAAGTCTTTGGTTAACGTTACTTGGGCTGTATTAAGATCGATCACCACGATCTTTTTAAAAAATCGTGAAAACTGAAGCATCAAAGAAATAGCAAAAAGTGCAGAGGAGACAACGAGGGCATCTTTAAAAAAGATCAAGTCTAAAAAGCTGAGGTAGCCTATCAGCCGCGCAGTACAAAATAGTACACCTTGCTCAAATAGTGTACCTTGCTCTTTTCGATAGACAAGTTTAAGTATTGAGTCCGTTTTTTCCCACTCAAGTTTTTTGGGTAACCACTGAGCGAAAACAAAGTAATAGCCAATAAATAGGAAAAGGATACTCATTAGCAGGACTTCTATTAATCCAAGGTCAATTAGCATGAGGACTATATCAGTGAACTTATGTAACTCTAAGAGCATATCAGACAACATTTTTGGTTCTCGCTTAAATCAGATCTTACAGCGTCACTATATTTTAGAGGCTGCCTATTTTATTTTGTCACTCATCATAACGGGTGGTATTTGCACCCAGAAACGAGACTGAATTTGCTTTTATTAAGCCCGTCGATTGGTGTTATCAAGGGGTATACTTAAGTGTGTAGTTAATCGTAGCGATGGAATTAACAGCCATCGACCCTGACTTCAAACATATAATCATATCTACCTTCATCGAGGTTATATCTTACATAGCAATTATGCTCACCTAGAGGCTCCCGCTCTGATACTGTGTAACCTCGAGGGAAAA
>JBAHZW010000133.1:0-14055 GCA_037132835.1 Colwellia sp.
TCATGTCTAGGTGGTGTTTTTTCTAAGTTGTTTAACTAAATATAGAGGTATAAAGTTATCTTGTGTTCGGGATTAGCCGATTAACGCTAACCAATAAATTCTATTAAGTTGTGTTGCATACTTGATGACACACTTAAAAAATAACGGAGAATATCATGAGAAATTTAACTATTATACTTATCGCACTTATTACTTTTTCCTTAGCTTTTAGTTCATTTAGTCAAGCTGCCCCAATGAGTAATCATATGGAAATAGCATTAATTGATGTTTGTAAATCAGCAATGAGTAATAAGGTTCATAAGTTAAACCGTACCATTAAAGCATATCGTTTAAAAAATAAAACGGTGGCTTTGAAAGTTATATGTAATGGCGACGATATTATCACTTTTGCTGAAAAAAATGGTGCATATAAAACAGCAGCTAAACTGCAAAGAAGTATTGGTCATGTCGACATTATTAATATTGCAGCTGTCAACAAACAAGGTGTAACGATCATACAATAATATAAATGTGAACTGTACATTATGAGCACTCTTATGCCTAGAGTGCTCAACATCAATCAATGCCTACCTCTAAGCCTTTACACTCTCGCTAAGGAACCCTTTCTTACGCGGGTATAGTTACCCTAAAAGACATTCAACGTAAATATAAACAGTTATACCAACTTCACTAAGTTTCTTCCCATTCAGCGAGACTTAAAAGGCTTAGAGGCAAGGCCTTGATTAAAGAGAATGGTTATTCAGGAGAGTAGCTCCTGCATTCTCTAAGAAGCTACATCCAATTAGATAGCAAAAACATTTAAACGGCACTGAGACTAACAGTGACTCAATTTAGCTGCTGTATGTTATAATCCTTTCGCTTCTATTTTCAGAGATTAAGACATTGAATTCCCTGTCCAACCTAAAAAACAAAGAAATAAACTTATTTTCATACCCTAAATATTGGGCTGAGTGCTACGGTACAGCACCTTTTTTACCTATGTCTCGAAAAGAAATGGACATACTCGGCTGGGATAGTTGCGATATTATTATCGTTACGGGAGACGCTTATGTTGATCACCCAAGCTTTGGTATGGCGATTATAGGCCGTATGTTAGAAGCTCAAGGCTTTCGTGTTGGCATCATTTCACAACCCGCATGGCATTCAAAAGATGCCTTCATGACACTTGGTAAACCTAACCTGTTTTTTGGTGTTACTGCGGGTAACATGGACTCAATGATAAACCGCTACACTGCTGAACGTCGAATGCGCCATGATGACGCCTATACCCCTAATGATGAAGGTGGCAAACGACCTGATCGCGCCGTAACGGCTTACACGCAACGTTGTAAAGAAGCCTTCAAAGGTGTACCTGTCATTATTGGAGGCATAGAAGCAAGCTTACGCCGTATCGCACACTATGATTATTGGTCAGATAAAGTACGCCGTTCAGTCTTGTTTGACTCTAAAGCTGACTTATTAGTCTTTGGTAATGCTGAACGGCCACTGGTAGAGATTGCTCATAGGATTGCTCGTGGTGAAGATGTTAAAACCATTACCGATGTGCGTGGTAGTGCTTTTTTAACTAATAAGGCGCTTCCCGGTTGGAAAGGCATTGATTCTCGTGACATCGACCGACCGGGTAAAATAGAGCCTATTCTCAGCCCCTATGCAGAAATAACACCCGAAAGCTGTAGTGATAACGAAGTGAAGTCACAAGACGTTGCAGTGGCTAATGATATTACTAAAACCGCGCAAACTATTAATATTTCTGATTATAGAAATAAAACATGGGATAAAAAAGCCAAACCTTGGGAAACAACTTACATTAACTTACCTACTTTTGAGCAGGTAAAAGACAATAAAATACTCTATGCTCATGCATCTCGTATTTTTCATCAAGAAGTAAATCCCACCTCGGCAAAACCTTTAGTGCAAAGTCATGGTACTCGTCTAATTTGGTTAAACCCACCAGCAAAACCTTTATCAACGGATGAAATGGATGGCGTCTTTGGTCTTGAATATCAACGTGTGCCCCACCCTAGCTATGGTAAAGCTAAAATTCCCGCTTACGATATGATCAAAACCTCAATCAATATCATGCGCGGCTGTTTTGGTGGTTGTACTTTCTGCTCCATTACCGAGCATGAAGGACGCATTATTCAATCACGATCACAAGAATCTATCATCAAAGAGATTGAAGATATTCGCGATAAAGTACCCGGTTTTACCGGTGTTATTTCCGATTTAGGTGGCCCCACGGCCAACATGTATCAACTGAATTGTAAAAGTGAAAAAGCCGAAGCCACGTGTAGAAAGCCCTCTTGTGTATGGCCAACCATTTGTGGTCACCTAGATACCGACCATACACCTACCATTGAGTTATACCGTAAGGCGCGTAAAGTAAAAGGCATTAAAAAAGTCTTAATAGCCTCAGGTGTTCGTTATGATTTAGCCATTGAGCATCCCGAATATATACAAGAGCTAGCAAGTCATCATGTGGGAGGCTATTTAAAAATTGCACCAGAACATACTGAACAGGGTCCACTGGATAAAATGATGAAACCGGGCATGGGTAGCTATGACAAATTTAAAGACATGTTTAATCATTACTCAAAGCTTGCCGGTAAAAAGCAGTATTTAATTCCTTATTTTATTTCTGCCCACCCCGGCACAACCGACAGAGATATGGTTAACTTAGCTCTTTGGCTGAAAGAAAATAACTTTAAGTTAGATCAAGTACAAAATTTTTATCCCTCACCATTAGCCAATGCGACCACCTTATATCACACAGAGCTTAACTCACTTCGTAATGTCACCAGCAAAAACTTGGCAAAAGAAGATGGCACTATAACTGTACCCAAAGGCACCATTCAACGACGATTACACAAAGCCATATTACGTTATCATGATCCGCTGAACTGGCCACAAATTCGTCAAGCATTAACTAAAATGGGTTTGAGTAAACTTATTGGCTCTGCCCCTAATTGTCTTGTGCCAAAAGAAACTCGTAGTGGGCAGCAATCAACAAGCAGAGACAGACAAGGGAAGAATAACGCACAAGGCTTTAAAACCAGCCATGGACAAAATCGTAATAAAAATGGCCAAGGAAACGGTAAAGGCAAAAAAACTCCACCCCATAAAAAAGGCTTAACGCGTTTTTCTGATAACCAATTTTCAAGCAGAAAAAAAAGTAAATAAAGACACCAAGTTTTGTCTACTGCCACTATTGAACAGGATGGTTTTAATGAATACAACTAAAGTCCTTGTAGAGAGCAATCTAACAACATGATGCAAACAACACAATTTAACCACAGTGATTTACACTCTAGTCGTTTAATTTATGGTTGCATGCGCATTTGTGGTGATAATACTGCGGCCGACAAAGCCAAAGGTAAACTCGCCATTCGCGCCGCAATTGAGGCCGGATATAATCATTTTGATCATGCCGATATTTATGGCAATGGTCACTGTGAAAGTTTATTTGGTGAAGTATTAACCGAGCTTAAACAAGAAACCCCCGCAATACGTGAACAGCTTATTATAACGTCTAAAGCAGGTATTCGTTTTGCACCACAACGCTATGACTTTTCCCCAGAGTATTTAATTACCCGTGTTGAAAAATCACTAAAGCGCTTAAATGTTGATTACCTTGATATTTTCTTACTGCATCGGCCTGACTATTTGTTTAATGCTGAAGAAGTGGCCCACACTTTCGAGCGGCTAAAAGCGAGTGGTAAAGTAAAACACTTTGGTGTCAGTAACTTTAGTCCATCACAAGTCAGTTTATTACAATCGGCTTTAGCTGAGCCATTACGGGTTAATCAAATAGAAATTAACATTCATAACATAGATAGTTTCACTAACGGCAGCTTAGATCAATGTCAGCAGCTAGGGATTACTCCTATTGCTTGGTGTCCGCTCGGTGGTGTAGCTTATCCAGCGTGGGGAAATAGCTTTACTGGCGCTGATGAACAACGTATTACCGCCGCATTAGCACAACAAGCAGAAAAATATAACTGCCAAGCTTGGCAAATAATTTTAGCTTGGTTACTTAAACACCCTGCTAACATCTGCCCTATTATTGGTTCAACGACACCCGCACGCATTGTTGCCGCTAAACAAGCCTTAACACTAAAGTATGAACACGCGGATTGGTATCGTCTACTGGAAGCCAGAAATGGTTATGCCCAACCTTAAAAATCAAGTGATATAACGGTGAAAACAATAACATATATAGAGAACACATGAAAAAAAACAACCGATGCCAAGGTGTTTATTGCGGTAAAGTAGCACAGAATTATGGTATTGAAACCGCCATTGATAAGCTATTGGTCACCGGGCCAGTATTCCTTTCAGAAACGGGCTTAGCCGGTGATGAATGTGCAGACAAACACCACCATGGCGGCACTGAACGAGCACTACATCAGTATCCTGCTGAGCACTATGATTACTGGCGTGAAAAATATGGTCATGATATAAATTGGCAAGCACCGGGCATGGGCGAAAATTTAAGCTCTACGGGCATGAGCGAAGATAACGTCTGCATTGGTGATAAATATCAGTGGGGCGAAGCAATCATAGAAGTCAGCCAACCTCGCTCACCTTGTTTTAAACTCAATAACCGTTGGGGATTGAAAAACTTTGCCACCAACATGCAAGATATCAGCCGCTGTGGCTGGTTATACCGCGTAATTAAGCCCGGCATAGTGTCTATAAATGAGCCCTTGCTGTTAATTCATCAAGAGTGCAATGCCATGACCATTGCAGAGGTTTGTCAGGCTTTTTTCATCGAACCACTTAATAAAACAGGCTTATTAAAGTTACAACAGCAAAAAAAACTATCGCAGAATTGGTTAAGTCGTGTAGAACTTAGGCTAGAGAGCAACCAGGTAGAAAATTGGAACTTTAGATTAATCGGTAAGCGTTAGCTTTATTAACGTTCAATAAAAAAGCCATAACATAGGTTATGGCTTTATCAATATTTTACCTGACTAGGCTAGATATTGTTATTGTGCAGCTTTTTGCGCTACTTTATGCTTAATTTCTAACACCGCTTCTATACGACGGTTCTCTTTATTCGCTTCAGCAGTATTAGCCAAATTAATTAACTTAGCTTCACCGTAGCCTACCGCAGAAACTCGGCTTACAGCAATACCGTATTTATTCACCAAAGTATCTTTAATAGCATCAGCACGTTTTTGCGAAAGAATGCGGTTAGCTTCTTTAGCACCAACAGCTGAAGTATGCCCAGCAATCTCTATATTAGTATGAGGGTAAGTTTGCATAAACTCAGCCATAGCGGCGATTGCAGCATAATATTCAGGCTTAATAGCAGATTTGTTACTGTCAAATTCTACAAAGAGGTCTTGTGTAAGTGTTTCTTCAGTAAAAATAGTACAACCTTTATCATCAACTTTATCTAAATCAGGTGTATCAGCACATAAATCAAACTTGTCTGCAATACCGTCTTTATCTGAATCCATTAATTGAGCGACCGGCGTAGATGCCGCAACCGCTGCGGTAGTTACTGCGGCGGCAGCCACAACAGGAGTCGATTTTTTATTATCACCAAAGAAGTAAATAAAACCTAATCTTGCGCTGTAGTCGACAAAATCCTTTGAAAATTGATAATGGCTTTTACCTTCCAAATAGAGCGCAGCGCGATCAGAGATATAATGACGGTAACCCGCACCTAGGTCAAAAGAAGTTTTACGATCAACAATATCAAGAGAATTGGCACCCGCGACAAAATAGAAATTCTGTTTATTTAAGAAGTAAAGCACATCAAACACACTTGATGAAGCATCAGGCTCGTTAAAGCCACGATTGTCCATCACTAAATTTAAATGGGTATATGACAATCTAAATTCCAATGCTTCAGTCACGCGGTAACCTAATTCAGCGCCAGCACCACTTGCGTGATCTACACTTGGAAAGCCAGCAACGTCTAACAAACGATCACTGTCGGTACGCATATGCATTAAGTGTAGGCCGCCATAAGCATTACCTACTAAATCTGCTCCCGTTGGTTGTTCATTGGCAAAACTGGCTGAGCTCATCATTACAGATGATGCCAATAGAGCGAGTGCAGAAAGCTTAAATATTTTCATTTTAATATCCTTATTAAATTTTACGTAACTTATTACGCCATATAGTTTAAAACCGCTGCCAGTATAGTTAATTAACAAGGTATTAACAACAGTGTCAACTTTGTAATTCAGGATAATAAAACAGATAATGTGCTGCTGCATTCACTCAAAAACTAGCTCCGTGATCGCCCTTGTCAAAATCAATAACACTGCATCATAATAGCGGCAAAAAGTTTATTCCATTTATAATGGCTAAACCGAAAAAACTGCCTTGTTATTGGGCATTGAACATAGCGCTGAATGGAAAGAAACTAAATGAAGAGGTATAAGATAAATTATCGTATGCGGTGTTTCAACACTAGTGTATAATCGCGCGCATTCATTTCAGGTTAATTTTATTAAGGTTAATTTACTGACATATTAAATTCAGTAAAGATCAACATTAGGCAGGATACCCCATGCTAACAGCAAATAACATCACTCAACAATTTGGCGCTAAGCCTTTGTTTGAAAACATTTCACAAAAATTTGGTGGCGGTAACCGTTATGGTTTAATCGGCGCTAATGGCTGTGGTAAATCAACCTTTATGAAAATTTTAGGTAACGATTTAGAGCAAACATCTGGCAATGTTACCCTAGATACGGGTGAACGTTTAGGCAAATTACGTCAAGACCAGTTCGCTTTTGAAAGCAACAGTGTTATTGATACGGTTATCATGGGTCATACCGAGCTGTGGACGGTTAAAGAAGAACGTGACCGTATTTACGCTTTACCTGAGATGAGTGAAGCCGACGGCATGAAAGTAGGTGATTTAGAATCTGAGTACGCTGAAATGGACGGTTACTCGGCAGAAAGTCGTGCCGGTGAATTATTAATGGGCGTGGGCATTCCCGTTGAGCAACATTATGGCTTAATGAGTGAAATTGCACCGGGGTTTAAATTACGCATATTACTTGCACAGGCGCTGTTTTCAGATCCCGATATATTATTGCTGGATGAGCCTACCAACAACTTGGACATTCATACCATTCAATGGTTAGAAGAAACGTTAAATGAACGTGATTCAACCATGATCATCATTTCTCATGATAGACATTTTTTAAACAGTGTTTGTACCCACATGGCCGATTTAGATTACGGTGAGCTACGGGTTTACCCCGGTAACTATGACGAGTATATGTTAGCGGCAACACAAGCTCGGGCACGTTTATTGTCAGATAATGCCAAGAAAAAGGCACAAATAGGTGAGCTACAAGCCTTTGTTGCTCGTTTTTCGGCTAACGCATCTAAAGCCAAACAAGCCACCTCTCGTGCTAAACGCATTGATAAAATTCAATTAGAAGAAGTCAAAGCATCAAGTCGTAGCAATCCCTTTATTCGCTTTGATCTAGAAAAGAAATTATTCCGTAATGCCTTAGTGATTGAAAAACTCAATAAGACTTTTGATGATACTCATATTCTTAAAGATATCTCAGCATTAATTGAAGTGGGTGAACGTATTGCCATTATTGGTGAAAACGGTATTGGTAAAACCACTTTTTTACGCACTTTAATGCATGAAGTAGGTTATGAAGCAGACTCAGGGCAGTTTACTTGGTCAGAAAATGTTAATATTGGCTATTACGCACAAGATCATGAATATGAATTTCAAAATGATATGACCTTATTTGAGTGGATGAGCCAATGGCGCCAACCAACAGATGATGAACAAGCTGTGCGTGGCTATTTAGGTCGTTTATTATTCTCTGCCGATGATATTAAAAAGAATATCAGCGTACTGTCTGGTGGTGAAAAAGGTCGGATGTTATTTGGCAAATTAATGATGAAAAAACCTAACATCTTACTGCTTGATGAACCCACCAACCACATGGACATGGAGTCAATTGAATCATTAAATATGGCGTTAGAACAGTATGAAGGGACACTTTTATTCGTTAGTCACGATAGAGAGTTTGTTTCTACCATCGCTACCCGTATTATTGAAATAACCAAAGACGGTTATATTGATTTTGCTGGTACATACGATGAGTACTTAGCGAGCCAAGCGTAAGCTATCGCTTAAATAACGGCTATTAACATTGAGTAATATAACACTGTGGTAGCCGTCACTATTGTCTTTTTAACCATATATCTAACATCTTACCTTTAAGGAATTAGCTTGCTTAGTTACCGTCACGCCTTTCATGCTGGCAATTTTGCCGATGTATTAAAACACAGTGTCTTAACACTCGTGCTTGACTATATGACCCGTAAAGAGAAAGGCTTTCATTATATTGATAGTCACTCTGGCGCAGGCATGTATCAATTAGCCGATGAATATGCACAAAAAACGGGTGAGTATAAAGAGGGCATTGCTAAAATCATTACGGATAAAAATGCGCCAGAGCCACTAGCGCCTTATTTATCATTGATCAACAGCCTTAACTTACATAGTGAGCTAGAAGTGTATCCAGGTTCACCAGGCATAGCTAAAGCCTTTATGCGCCGACAAGACAGTACCCATTTATTTGAGTTACACCCCACCGACATTCAACACTTAGCAGAGTTTTGTCAACGCGGGAAAAAGGTGTTTGTCAAACAAAGCGATGGTTATAAAGGTGTGCTTGGCTTATTACCACCGCCAAGCCGTCGTGGTGTGGTACTGATAGACCCTCCCTATGAGTTAAAAGAAGACTATCAAAAAGCAGTGAAGACCATTATCAAGGCGTATGATAAGTTTGCCACGGGCACTTATATTCTCTGGTACCCTGTTGTGCAACGAGAACGTGTGGAACAAATGAGCGCAGATTTTTGTAAAAGTGCGGTTAAAAACGTCTTACAAGTAGAGTTTTGCTTAAGCGATGATAGTGAAGCATACGGCATGACTGGCACAGGGCTATTTATTGTAAATCCGCCATGGCAGTTAGCCCAACAACTTGAAGAAATATTACCTTACCTGAAAAATAAACTAGGTAACAAAAATTCAAGCTATAGAGTTAAGCCGCTCATTGCTGAATAGTACTTATAATAGCTTTGAGCTAGGTGTGAAACCTCACTCAATGCTTGTTGTAACTCACGCCCCGTCAGCCTTAAGTAATCTTTACTTTTGCTTGTCGAAACTCTGGCGCTCTCAGTATAAAAAGATCATCAACATAAAACTGCTCGGCACTACTTGATTGCCACCAATGCTGCCAAGTTTCATTAAGAGAATGGCCATCAACTAAAGCATTATGGGATAACGGAGTTGTCAAGCTTCCTATCGACATTTGCATGCCGTAGGGGGAACGTTTCTTAACCATTTGAGGTACCAACTTAGCGGGATCATCTAACCCCATACTACCGACCAAATCAAAAAAACTCGCCAGTGTATTCTGGTGGAAATTTTTCACGCGTTCACTTTTTACATCAATATCGATTGCTTTAGCTCTGGCAGGATCTTGTGTGGCAATCCCTGTTGGACAACGGTTTGTATTACAATTTCTTGATTGAATACAGCCAATAGCCAGCATCATAGTTCTCGCCGCATTAACAATATCAGCACCAACGGCTATTTTTGCGAGTAAATCAAAACTTGATGCCGTTTTTCCCGATGCGATTATAGTGATCTTATCTCTTAAGCCCACGCCAATCAGTGCATTATTAACGATACTTGTTCCTTCCAAACAGATTAAACCTAAGCGGTTTGAAAATTCAACGGGTGCAGCGCCAGTACCGCCTTCTGCACCATCAACAGTGATAAAGTCAGGTGTTATACCGGTTGCTAACATGGCTTTACAAAGACTTAAAAACTCAGCAGGGTTGCCAATACATAATTTAAAGCCAACAGGTTTACCACCACTTAACTGCCGTAATTGCTCAACAAAAGCTAATAATGCCCTTGGCGAAGTGCATTCAGGATTAACCGCGGGTGATATACAGTCGTGCTCTTTAGAAATATTTCTAATGTTAGCAATTTCATCGGTGATTTTTTCTTTAGGTAATACACCACCATGTCCTGGTTTAGCGCCCTGAGATAACTTTATCTCAATCATTTTAACTTGTGGTAACTTGGCCGTTTTTTCGAAACTATCAGGATTAAAGCGCCCCTTATCATCACGACAACCAAAAAGCCCCGTGCCTATTTGCCAGACTATATCGCCACCGTGTTTTAAGTGATAGGGGCTTGCACCTCCTTCACCAGTATTATGATAACAACCAGCCTTTTTAGCCCCTAAATTTAATGCTTCAATGGCATTTTTACTTAATGAGCCAAAACTCATTGCTGATATATTTAAATAAGAAGCTGAATAAGGTTGTTTACAACTATCACCACCAATAACAACTTCTTTGACAGATTCTTTAACATGAGTTGGGGCTAAAGAATGCCATAAGCTTAAATAATTATCAGCCACAAGGTTACGTTGGGTGCCAAAAGCAATCGTATCTTGCTCATTTTTAGCACGTCGATACACTAACGTGCGTTGCTCTCTATTAAAAGGGAGTTCTTCAGTATTATTTGCAATGAAATACTGTTGAATTTCAACACGGTATGACTCAAGAAAA
The DNA here is from genome assembly GCA_037132835.1 of Colwellia sp. Lineage (GTDB taxonomy): Bacteria > Pseudomonadota > Gammaproteobacteria > Enterobacterales > Alteromonadaceae > Colwellia. The sequence continues at coordinate 10,594 of JBAHZW010000133.1, forward strand.
TAACGTAAATACGCAACCACAGGATAAAGTCGGTTTAATGTATGACGACTATGAAAAATATCATAGAGTCCGATAAGACTATAGGATAAGGTTAAAAGTAATAAAAACAAGCTAAAGGCACTCGGGTTGTACATAACTAAGTAGCCCGCTGAAAAATTACCTAAACTGGTGATTAACCAGAGTGTTTTTTGCATGATAGTCATGGAAACCGCCTATAAATTATAATTATTATATCGTTAGAAAGACTTATACCCGTTCTATTAAATTAGTTGCCACTCAGAGCTTATCAGTGCTTTGAAAACAAATAGAATTCTTTTGTATATAGTCACTTCTATATTAAAGGAATTCTGTGCGATTATCGAAGTACTGACAAACGCCCAAAGGGCTATTTTAAAAGGCATAAAAAAAGCAACCAAAGTTGCTTCTTAAACTCCATGCTTAAAACATAGTAAAAAAACGTTTAATCTTGCTCTTTTTTAGTACTGCCTTCAATTTCTTCTGGTCTTAATGCCTTTTTGCGCTTAATAATTTTCATTGCGCCAGCATCTTGTATATCAAGAAAGGTCTTTTTAATGACTTTTCTTGGCTTACGTGCAAGGGGTTTATTATCCTGATTAATAACCACTTTCGCTTTAACCACTTTCATTTTTTTAGGTTTTAAGCCTTTAAACTTAACTTTGAAGCCATCAACGTTGTTAAAGCTAATTTTTTGTTGTAGAAAAGCTTCTATGTTTTTAAAGCTTAACCAATCATTAGGACCAACGAGTGAAATTGCATCACCTTTAGTACCCGCACGACCTGTACGGCCAATTCGGTGGACAAACTCTTCGGCATGCTTCGGCATATCAAAGTTAATCACATGGGATACATTGATGAGATCAAGCCCACGAGAAGCTAAATCTGTGGTAACCAATATCTTGTGTTTACCTTTAGCAAAACTGTCCATAATTTGATTACGTTGGCCTTGGTTTAACTCACCACTTAAGGCGACCGCATTAAGATCTTGCTCGGTCAGCAGCTTAGCTAAACGTTCTGTATCACTGCGTGTTGCCGTAAATATAATGATTTGCTGAGATGACTCGGTCACTAAAAAGTGTTGTAACAATAGCTCTTTTTGACTGAGATTATCGGCTAAAAAGAAGCGTTTAGTTATATCTTCATGTTCGGTATGAGCCGACGCAATAGCAATACGTTTGGGTTTTTTTAATAGCTCTTTGGCAAAGTCATTCACTTGCGCATGATCTAGCGTTGCAGAAAAAAGTAACGTTTGACGTTTACGATGATCGGCGGCCTTATTGATTTGGCTAAGTTCTTTGCTAAAACCTAAATCCAGCATGCGATCCGCTTCATCTAAAATAAGTAACTCTAAACCATTTAAATAGAAGTGACCTTGGCTTAAGTGATCCGCTAAACGACCGGGCGTGGCGACAATAAAATGCGGATCTTTCTCTAACACCTTAACTTGGTCATTAAAGTTTTCACCGCCTAAAATCAATACCGCTTTAAACTGTGTATTTGAAGTAAACAAACGTAGTTGACTAAAGACTTGTTTAGCAAGCTCTCTCGTTGGTGTTAAAATAACCACACGTGGATCACGCTTTGATAAGGCTCTGTTTTTACTTAATCGTTGAATTGCAGGAATAACAAAAGCTAACGTTTTACCTGAGCCCGTTTTAGAGGAGGCAATTAAATCATGCCCCGCCATTGCCGCAGGAATTGCCTGTTGCTGAATTTGTGTTGGCTCATTAAAACCAAGGTGAGCAACGGTGTTCATTAGAGAGTTGTCTAAACCAAAATCACTAAATTGCACTAGGTATTCTCCTCACGTTATTTAAAGCCGTTAAGCTATCTAAACGGGATAAAGTAGTTAAATTGCTCATTAGTTGGCTGCAATTCTGGCTTCAACCACAAGCAAAGCTTGTTCAATCCGCTCTATGACTTTGCTTTGGTCTAATAACGCTAGGGTAATATCAAGTGAAGGAGAATTACCGCCACCTGTTGCGGCAACACGTAATGGCATACCCACTTTACCCATACCTAAGGCCAATTCTGTCGCGGTATCATTAATGGCAGCATGAATAGGCTCAGCAGACCAATCCGTTAACGCAGCCAGTTTTTCTTTTACTAACATCATTGGCTCTTTTACCACTGGACGTAAGTGTTTTTTAACCGCTTTAGCATCAAGTTCGGTAAAGTCTTCATAAAAATAACGTGAAATTTCAGCCATTTCTTTTAATGTTTTTACTCGATCGGCTTGAATTTTAACTAGATCAGCTAACGCTGGACCATTGTCAGTATTAATGCCTTGATCAGCCATATGCCAAGCAAGGTGCTCTGCAACATAAGCGGGATCCATGGTTTTCATGTAATGTTGGTTTACCCAAATAAGTTTATCGGTATTAAAGCCAGAAGGGGCGCGGTTACAATCTTTTAAATCAAATAAATCAATCATCTCTTGTCGAGAAAATATTTCTTGATCGCCATGAGACCAACCTAAACGGACTAAATAGTTGAGCAATGCTTCAGGTAAATAACCGTCATCGCGATACTGCATAACCCCCACCGCGCCATGCCGTTTAGATAAACGTTTGCCGTCATCACCTAAAATCATGGGGATATGAGCATATTCAGGTATATCAGCGCCTAATGCAGTAAGGATATTAATTTGTTTAGGGGTATTACTGATATGATCGTCACCCCGAACAACATGGGATACTTTCATATCCCAGTCATCAACCACAACCGTTAGGTTGTAGGTTGGCGTACCATCTGAACGAGCAATGATTAAATCGTCTAATTGCTCATTGCTGATAGTGATATCGCCTTTAACCATGTCCTTAATGACAACGTTACCTTCAAGCGGGTTTTTAAAACGAATAACAAAAGGTTTATCTGTTGGGTGATCACTGCGCTCACGCCACAAACCATTGTACTTTTCTATTTCGCCTTTCGCTTTGGCTTCTTCACGCATTGCATCAACTTCTTCCGCTGTACTGTAACAGCGATAAGCATTGTTCGAGGCAAGTAATTGTTCAATCACTTCTTTATAGCGGTCAAAACGCTCCGTTTGGAAGTAAGGGCCATGAGTCCATTTAAGATCTAACCACTTCATACCATCCATAATGGCATCAACTGACGCTTGAGTGGATCGCTCTATATCGGTATCTTCAATACGAAGAATGAAGTCACCCCCATTTTTTTGGGCATATAACCAGCTATATAAAGCAGTACGGGCACCGCCTACATGTAAATAACCTGTAGGGCTGGGAGCAAAACGTGTTGTTAAAGTCATAAGAGTCTCTAGAAGTGGCGCTAACACCTGATTTAATGGTATTACGCATTGATATCAATAAAATTGAGCGCATTTTAACATTGCAGATAAGTTAATTCATTACTTTGCTGTAATTAAATAAATAATTTTGGAATTAAACGGATAACAATAAAAAAATGGCTCTGTTGTAG
>JBAHZW010000139.1:0-31397 GCA_037132835.1 Colwellia sp.
TTAATAGTTAATAGTTAATTTTAGATAAAAAGTCATTGTTCACTAAAAAATCATATCCAATAATTTTTCAATGAAGCTTTAATAATAAGCAACACCAAAAGAGTATTACTAAAATTATTAATTTTATTTTAACAAGATTTCCATATCCTTAGATAGTTTTATACCCCAATATCATCGATAAAACTGTGATCAAGTGCAACTTTTTAGCTATTTTTTGTAGTGCTTTACAAGCCTGTTACAACTGTCATAAAACTTAACAATTTCGTAACACTTTTATAAAAATAAAAAGGAAGCAATGGCTTCCTTTTTATTTACTCAGATTAACCAAAGGATTATTAAGTTAACTTTTCTGCCAACCAAGGATTGACGCTTTTGAGTGCCGATGCAATATTTTCAGGCTGACTACCACCCGCTTGTGCCATATCGGGTCGACCGCCACCTTTACCGCCCACCTGCTGAGCAATCATATTGACTAATTCGCCCGCTTTTACTTGGCCAATTAAGTCTTTAGTAACCCCAGCAATTAAGCCAACTTTTGAACCATTCGCCGTTGCAAGCACAATAATGCCTGATTGCATTTTGTTTTTCAGTTCATCAACCATACCACGAAGTGCTTTTGTTTCTACACCGTCTAATTCGGCAATAAGTATTTTAACGCCATTAATTTCTATGGTGTTATTCACTAAGTCAGATCCCGCTTGCGCAGCAAGATCCTGCTTAAGTTGTCCTATTTCTTTTTCAAGTTGTTTGGCGCGACTAATGAGTTGTTCAACTTTACTGCTGGCATGAGTGACATCGCTTTTAACGAGTGCGGCAATATGAGTTAAAGAGGCAGTCTGTTGATTTATAAAATTCAGTGCGCCTGTCCCTGTAACGGCTTCGATACGACGTACGCCTGCAGCGGTACCTGATTCAGAAACAATTTTTAATAAGCCTATATCTCCAGTTCTATCAACATGTACACCACCACAAAGCTCTATGGAAAAATCGCCTAAGGTAACTACGCGTACTTCGTCATCATACTTTTCACCAAAGAGCGCCATAGCTCCTTTTTCTTTCGCTTCTTCGATATACATAGACTCCGTATCTCTGACGTGATTTCGACGAATTTCATCATTCACCATGGCTTCAACGCTTTGTAACTCTTTGGCCGTAATACCTTCAAAATGAGAGAAGTCAAAGCGTAACCTAGCGGAGTCACATAACGAACCTTTCTGAGTTACATGGTCACCTAATACTTTACGTAAGGCCGCATGTAATAAATGCGTTGCAGTATGATTTTTAACAATAGCCGCTCTACGCTCGACATTAATTTCAGCTTTTACCCGTCGATTTAAACCAATATTGGTAAAAGCTGTACCTATATGAGCATGAGCACTGCCTAACTTGATGGTATCGATAACCTCAAAGACACCACCATCAAGATGTAATAAGCCCTTGTCTCCTACTTGCCCGCCAGATTCAGCGTAAAAGGGAGTGCGATCTAAAATGACAATGCCTTGCTCACCAGAATTTAATTGACTAATAGGCTCATAAGTCTCGTTATTAAATAACTCAACAACCGTGGCTGAATATGAATCATTTTCAAAACCTTTAAAGCCTGTTTTATGGTCTGATTTAAGTTTTTCGTTATAATCAGTACCAAATTGACTCGCTTTTTGTGCGCGTTCACGCTGTTGGCTCATAGCGATATCGAAACCGTTATGATCAATCTTCAAATGACGTTCACGGGCTATATCGGCAGTTAAATCAGCGGGAAAACCATACGTATCGTATAATTTAAATACGTCATCACCCTTGATAATATCCCCTGATAAATTGGCAAGAATCTCTTCAAGTAAAATCATACCGCGATCTAAGGTACGGCCAAACTGCTCTTCTTCTATATATAATAATTTTTCTATAATCGCTTGTCGCTGTATTAGTTCTGGATACGCTTCACCCATTTGAGTAATTAATGAAGCAACCAGTTTATGGAAAAAATGCCCCTTTGCTTCGAGCTTATGACCATGACGAATAGCACGACGAATAATACGACGTAGCACATAACCACGCCCTTCGTTCGCTGGCACCACGCCATCAACAATCAAAAAACTACAAGAACGAATGTGATCGCTAATAACACGGAGTGATTTATTATCAAGATCATTACAGCCAAGTAAATTCGCAGTATCTTTAATTAAGGCTTGGAATATATCAATTTCATAATTGCTATGCACACCTTGCATGATGGCTGAAATACGCTCTAAGCCCATTCCTGTATCAATAGAAGGATTAGGTAGCGGCTCCATAGTACCGTCATTCTGACGGTTATATTGCATGAAGACTATGTTCCATATTTCAATAAAACGATCGCCGTCTTCATCCTTTGAACCTGGCGGCCCACCAAAAACGCCTTCGCCATGATCATAAAATATTTCAGAACAAGGCCCGCACGGGCCTGTATCTCCCATAGACCAGAAATTATCTGTAGCGCCAATACGGATGACTCGTTCCGCAGGCACACCAACTTTTTTAAGCCAAATTTGTTCTGCTTCATTATCTTCATCAAAAACAGTCACAGTTAATTTTTCTTTTGGAATTTTTAATATCTGCGTTAAGAAATCCCACGCAAAGAAAATAGCCTCTTCTTTAAAGTAGTCACCAAAGCTAAAATTACCCATCATTTCAAAAAAGGTGTGATGACGTGCCGTGTAACCAACATTCTCTAAATCATTATGTTTTCCGCCAGCTCGAACACAGCGTTGTGCTGACGTTGCTCGTGTGTAACTACGTTTCTCTGCACCTAAAAAAACATCTTTAAAAGGAACCATGCCCGCGTTGGTAAACAATAACGTTGCATCATTACCCGGGACAAGTGAACTACTCTTAACTATTTGGTGTTGTTTGGTGGAAAAAAAATCTAAAAATGCCTGACGGACTTCGGAAGTACTTTTAATCATGGGTTACTCAACAAATCAATTTATTTCTAATTAGGTCTTGGTTTAAGTCTTGCTTTATATAAGTTTATCCACTGACTGAAAAACTTCTTCGGTGATAAAATCACGGTATTATAAAAAATTATCGTGCTCTTTTTGAATACATTTTGGTTCGGTTTTTATAACTAAATTATCATCTACATTGGTAGACACAGACTTTTGGTAGTAAAGCGCTTTATATTATACGCAAGCTCAGCTTGAAGATGCCAATCAATTTCACAACTTTTTTGAAAATATTGCCTATTTACTGCACTAAGCCCCTTCAACTCCAATTTGTTGACAAGAGACCACGGTAAAAACCTTATTTGATATTCATAATAATTCGCAAAAAATGCTCGTCACTTAGGTGTTTATAGAAGGGGTCAATAATTAAAGCGGCAAAAAAAAGCAGTTAATACCTAGGGGTTGTTGATCTTTCGCGGTTAAATTTTGTTCGAGCTAAAAGCGTTTTATTCGCGGCGAGTCGCGTGTAGCCTAGTCATTCTACGCAAACACGACTCAACAATGAAAAAAACGCTTTTAGCCAAATCTTTCAGACAGCGTTTGTTGGTCATTTTTACGGCGTTATCACCTTTTTATGTGGAATAACCACATTATAAAGGCTCTGCCTTGTATAAATACCCAACAATTCGCTGAAAAAACAATCTCGAAAGATCAACAGCCCCTATTGTAGCGACGCCATTAAAGTGAAAGTGATAGTTGATGACTTTCATTTTCACTCTCAGCAAAGCCCAAGGTTAGTCCGACTAAACGTATGCCACGTTTATTTGCTCGATGATGAGCGATAGTGAGTAATTGACTAAAGAGCGCTTGTTGGCAGCTGTTGCTTTGTGTCTCTACGGTCGTTTGGTTAAAGTCAGCAAATTTGAGCTTAACGCCTTGGCGAATAATGGCTCTATTACTGTGGGGGGCAAGTCGTATTAATAGTTTTTCATGTAAAGAGTCAATCACACGCTGACATTCATCTTGGGTGGTAATGTCTTGAGCCAAGGTTGTTTCAATAGCGAGTGACTTTCTCTGCCGAGAAACATCCAATGGACTATGATCAACACCGTGTGCTTTTAAGAATAGACTACTGGCAAATTTTCCGACGATATTCTGTAAGGATCGAATATTACTTTGACGCACATCGGCACAGCTTGTATAGCCATGGCGATTCAATTTTTTAAAAGTCTTTGGGCCTATCCCCGGTATTTTCTTTAAGGATAATTGGTCAACAAAATTTGCAACTTTATCGGGTGTAATAATACATTGACCATTAGGTTTATTCTCATCACTGGCTATTTTTGCTAAAAATTTATTCGGAGCAACACCCGCTGATGCGGTTAGCTTTAACTCGTTAAAAATATCCGCTCTTATCTGTGCGGCAATAAGCGTAGCACTACCTTGACACTGTGTAGATTCAGTGACATCAAGATAGGCTTCATCTAAAGATAAGGGTTCAATAAGCGCGGTATACCGTGAAAATATTTCTCTGATTTGTTTAGAGGTTTCTTTATAAACATCCATGCGGCAATTAACTATGGTCAACTCAGGACAGAGCTGTTTCGCTTTAATAGCAGACATAGCAGAACGCACACCAAACTTACGCGCTTGATAATTACAAGTACACAGTACACTGCGCGGACCATCACCACCTACGGCGAGAGGGATATCTCGGTATTCAGGAAAGTCACGCATTTCAACCGCTGCATAGAAACAATCCATATCTAGGTGAATTATTTTGCGCTGAATATTCATATACCACACCAATATAGCTGTACATAAAAACAGTATACTGTTTTTATCTAGCTTCGCAAGTGAGATTTATAGACTTAGAGTAAGGCGATTAAAAAATCAATCGAGTTTAGGCGCGCCTAACGTTGGGCTTAATACGTCAAACAAGGCATCAATATGATCGTCACGCTCGTTTAGTGCGGCAATATAGTGATAATGCTCTCCGCCTGCATCCATGAATATTTTACGGTTTTCATGTGCTAATTCTTCAAGGGTTTCCAAGCAATCACTACTAAAACCGGGGCTTAAAATGGCAATATGTTTAGCACCTTGTTTGGGCAGGCTTGCTAATAGTTCATCGGTATAGGGCTGTAACCACTGCGCCTTACCAAACCGAGATTGAAAAGTTATCATTATTTCGTTCTCGCTAAAAGCACACGTGGATGATGAAGGTGATGTTAATAATTTCTGCTTCAACAGCGTGGATGTTTGTTGACAAAAGTCATCATAGGGATCACCCCACTGGCAAAACAACTCAGGCATACCATGATATGACAAGATTAAGCGATCTGGCTTGCCGTGCACAGCAACATGCTCTTTTATCGTGTTGGCTAGCGCTTCAATATAGAAGCTATTGTTGTGATAAGAGTGTAAAAAATGTATCGACGGTATATAACGCCATTGTTGTAATTCTTTGCTGACCGCATCAAAGACTGAGCCCGTAGTGGGTCCTGCATATTGTGGGTATAAGGGTAAGATTATAATTTTCTCAATCCCTTGTTGTTGAAATTTCTGCAGTACGCTAGCAATAGATGGTTTGCCATAACGCATGGCAAAATCGACCATAACAGTATCACCGTATTGTGATTTTATTTTTTTTGCTAGCTTTTCTTTTTGTGCTGCGGTGATAGAAAGTAGAGGTGCGCCATCCTTTTGCCAAATACTACGGTAAATCTTGGCAGATCTTGCCGGTCTAAACCGTAAAATAACACTGTGTAAAATTATCAGCCAAATTAAGCGTGGAATTTCGACCACCCTTCTATCAGATAAAAATTCGCGTAAGTAACGACGTAAAGCCGTTGTTGTCGGCTCATCAGGGGAACCTAAATTAGTAATTAATACTGCGGTTTTTGCCGTGTTTTTTTCTGTATAGGTATTATCACTATTTACCTGACGCGCACTAAAACGAGATTTCATTGGGCTTATTCTTCTTATTTTATGTTATACCAGCCCCACTAACTAGTGAGCATTTCTCTTTGTTAACACAGATCACCTAATTAATGAAACAGGTAGCAATGAGTTAAACAAAGTTATATCAAGCCGCATTTATTCAAAATGCATCGTTGGTTGTGTTACTCAACTTGCGTATTTACTATCAGTTCCAGTGTTTCAGTACGATTAACATCAACACTTAAGGCTTCAGCTTTATAATCACCTGACTTAATACCAACACCACCACTCTTTGAAACAATGGCATATACATGCGCTTTATCTACACTTCCTAAGGTATTGGCTGGGCTCATCGCTTGACTATTGTTTAGCACCACATCAATGGGTAAATCACTCGCTTTTATTTTAACTGCGGCAAGTGGCATACGTTGGCCATTGGCGGGTATGGCATAAATAAATACTACACGGTCTTCACCCTGTGATAATTGTTTAGCAACATCGTCAGATAAGCTAACCCTCACTTTTAATTGTGGCCCTGAGACAGCGACAATTTGTTTTTTATTTTCGGCTACGTTATTACTTTGACTGTTGCTAGCATTAACACTTGAGCTGTCGAGTCTGCTTTTTGCCTCTATCACGGCATCTTTAAGTGCAGTAACATTCACACCTTGATTATTTCCATCAATAACACGTTGCCAGTAATCAATAGCCTGCTGATAACGACTGTTCATAAAGCGATCCATACCCAATAAAATATTCGTTGAGGGATCATTCACATCTAAGGCTAACGCTTTATCTATATACCCTTGTACTTTCGGGGTGATTTTTTGACCATTTTTATAATAAAGTGCTTGGGCAATAGCACCAAGTAGATCGGCGTGTTGCCCTTCAATTTTGATCACTTGAGTAAAGGTGGTAACTGCTGCATCAAAAGCACCTACGGCTACATAGGTTTGACCTAACTTATACCAAGCTTCGGTATCATCAGGGTTAGCCTCAACATGATTTTTCAACTTTTCGATATATGCCATCGCTTCATTTTCACGTTGTTTTAGCATGTTATCTTGGGATATTGTTTGTTGTTGACCATGCCCTGCGGGTAATTCGGTTAATCGCTGGTAACTGCCTTGTTTATGATATAAAGCAACCGAAAAAATGATAATAAATAGGCTTAAGCCTATCGGCCAAAGTGGTGAGTATGGCTTATTTGGTTGGCTGGTGACTTTGGCTTTTGTTTCTGCTGCTTCAATATCTTGTAGCAAGGTGCTATTAAGCTCATTCAGTAAGTATTGATAGCTTTCTTCATCAATCCCTCCTTCACTGTAATCTTTTTCTATCTCTTTTTTATGTTCGTGATATAAGCGTACGTTCATTTCGTCACGCACATTACCAACCCCATTAACGCTGTGTGTCTTTTGTTTAAAAAAAGGTCGCCAAACCAGCAATAATAATAAAATTAAAAAGATAAGGCCTATTACTAAAAATTCCATGATGCTATCTACTATTTCTTTTAATGTGTTCAGTGTGAATGTGCTGAGTCTTAATGTATTGGTGCTCAAGCGTGGTCTGATTATTTATCCATTATTCTTCATTATTTTGGTTAACTAGGCGATCAAGCTTATCTTGCTGCTCTGCTGTTAACACCAAGGATTTTTTATCTAAAGGCTTTCTACGAACAATGACAATAACAACAAGAATACCTAATAAAATCATTACAGCTGGACCAAACCATAAAATATAGGTTAAGCCAGAAAACCTTGGCCGATATAAAACAAACTCGCCATAACGCTCTACCATAAAGTTAACTATTTCAGCGTCGGCTTTACCAAGTTGCAATAACTCATAAAGCTCTTTACGTAAATCAGCGGCAATCGGTGAGTTTGAGTCAGCCAAGTTTTGATTTTGACACTTAGGGCATCGTAACTCTTTACTTAAGGCTTGAAAGCGAATCTTGGTCACTTCATCACGAAATTCATAAGTCTCTACTGGACTGGCTTCAACAATACTTCCACTTAAGACAAGTACCAAAGTAAGTATAAATAGGCTCATTAAGCGCATGTTATTTCCCCTGCTTTCTTTCTTCAATTAACTGAGCGATTAAGGGCTCAAATTCTCGTCGCCAAACACGGGTATCAATTGCGCCAGCAAAGCGTTTACGAATAATACCATGATGGTCAATAACAAATGTTTCAGGTGCACCATAAACGCCAAGGTCTAGCCCTAAAGTTCCGTCCTCATCAAAAATAGAAAATAGATAAGGGTCTTGATAAAATTCCAGCCATTTTTCCGCTGCATTACGTTCGTCTTTATAATTTAAACCATACAGTTTTACTTGCATATTTTTAGCGATATCAACTAAATAAGGGTGCTCATATTTACAGGTAGGACACCAGGTTGCCCACACATTCACTAAAATAATATCACCAACTAAATCAGCCTGTGTTACCAATTTCCCACGAGTCTTTAACGTGCTCAGTTCAAAGGTGGGAAACGTTTTACCGACCAGAGCTGAAGGCATATCTTGTGGATTTAGTGATAAGCCACGATATAAAACAACCCCTAATGCGATGACTAATATTAAGGGTAGAAAACGAATTAGCTTAGCCATGATTATGCCTTTGATGCTTTTGCGTTATTCGTTAACGCGTCTGTTGCTGTAGTCACTAATACCGATTTATCTGCAATAGTGGAGCCTGTTACCGCCGTTTTTTTACCTCGATAACGCTTATCTAACATTGACAGAATTCCACCTGCTGCCATAAATAACGCCCCTAACCAAATCCAACGTACAAAAGGTTTATAATGCACCCGCACTGCCCATGCGCCATCCGGTAATGGATCACCTAAAGCGACATAGATGTCACGGAATAATCCAGGGTCAATGCCCGCTTCAGTCATACCCATGGTTTGTACTCGGTACGTACGACGTTCGGGTTTAAGTAAAGCAATAAAATCACTTTCGTTGCTGCCGTTAGTTTTGTAGATATTAATTTGCCCCTGCTCAGCACTGTAATTTGGCCCTTCTACCTGTTTAATACCTTTGAACTCAATTTCATAACCTGAAATAGTCACTTTCTCGTTTAGTGCCATTTTCACATTGGTTTCGCTTTCATACATGGACACAATTGTTACACCAACAATCGTAATAGCAATACCCGCATGGGCTGTTGCCATGCCTAAATGACTCAGCGTTAACTTACCAGCCAGTTGATATTGATTTTTAACTTCTTTAACTACAACGACGAAAACCCACGTGGCTAGCGTAATACCCATAGCAACTAATGCGTTAAACTCGCCACCGTAAACAAGTGGAAACAACAAACCAAAGGCAATACTAAATACTGACGGTGCTAACAAGCGTTTACGTAACTTACCTTGCTTGGCTTTTTTCCAACGGATTAAAGGGCCTATACCCATAATAATGAATAATATACTCATAATAGGCACAAAAACGGCATTAAAATACGGAGGACCTACGGATATTTTTCCGTAACCTAAGGCATCAACCAACAAGGGATATAATGTTCCTAACAGTACGGTTACCGCTGCCACGACCAAAATAACATTACACAATAACAATGCTGTTTCACGTGAGTAAAAGGCAAAGCGCGAAAAACTGGCTACTGTACTAGCTCTGAAGGCGTATAAAGTCAAAGCCCCCCCCATAGCAATAGCTAAAATCACAAGAATAAAGATACCTCGCGAAGGGTCTGCCGCAAAAGAATGCACCGAAGTAATGACCCCAGAGCGCACTAAAAAAGTTCCTAATAAACTTAAACCGAAGGCAAATATAGCGAGTAAAACAGTCCAGTTTCTAAAAGTGCCCCGTTTTTCTGTAACCGCTAAAGAGTGGATAAGCGCCGTGCCGACAAGCCAAGGCATAAAAGATGCATTTTCAACGGGATCCCAGAACCACCATCCGCCCCAACCCAGTTCATAATATGCCCACCAACTACCTAATGCGATCCCCACCGTTAAAAAGACCCATGCCCCTACCGTCCAAGGTCGAGACCAACGCGCCCAAGCAGCATCCATTTTTCCAGCCATTAAAGCCGCAACCGCAAAAGCGAACGCCACGGCAAAACCAACATAGCCAAGATAGAGTAATGGGGGATGAATAATAAGACCTACATCTTGTAATAAAGGATTTAAGTCACGCCCTTCCATCGGCACATTAGGCCATAAGCGATCAAAAGGGTTTGAAGTCAGTAAAGTAAAAGCAATAAAACCTATAGATATCATACCCATTACCGCTAAAACACGAGCAATAAATTCTTCTTCTATGTCATTTGAAAAACGTGCCACCGCGGCTGCCCATGCGGTTAGTGAGAATACCCACAACAATAACGAACCTTCATGACCGCCCCAAACCGCACTAATTTTAAAATAGTAAGGTAAGTGGGTATTAGAATGACTGGCGATATATTTAACGGAGAAATCATCGACAACAAAACTGTAGGCGAGAATAATAATACTGATAGCGGTAAATACAAACATACCGTAAGTGAGTGGTTTAGCATAACCCATGAGTTTTTTTAAGGAACTATCCTGCCCACTGTGTACGCCAATTAACGGAATAAAACTTAAGCAAAGAGAAAATGCTAAAGCGATAACAAGGGCTAAATGACCAAGTTCGGGGATAAGTTCAGGCATTTGGGTTGCTACCATGTCGGCTATCATTGGTTTCTCCGATCTATTTTCAAAACAATTAACCTTATTATCAGGTTAAAAAATATCGCGCCATACTAACATTTTATGTTCAAAAATATTAATGTAATTTCATCATTCAAATAGTTTTACAATGTTACAACTTTATTTCGTTTTGTTTATTTGTGGTTATGGTATTATGCTGTTCAAGATGATTATACAAATTATCTCAGTAAAAACGAGGTAAGAATACGTGATAGAGAATAAGTAGCTACATTGCCCATAGATACCTCAACGCCCCTTATTAGTGCTATTAAATTAACTTGTATACGAGAAGACCGCTTATTATTTGATGCGCTCTCACTTGACATTTATCCCGGTGACATACTACAAGTAGAAGGTCCAAATGGCTCAGGTAAAACCAGTTTATTGCGTATTTTAACTGGCTTATCTCAGCCTTATGAAGGCCAAGTAAACTATAAAAATCAAGTGATCCATCGCTGCCGAGAAGACTTTCAACAGAACTTACTTTACCTAGGTCATTTACCGGGTGTTAAAGGTGAGATGACGGCCGAAGAAAACCTTCAATTTAATCTAGCCTTACAGGGTAACGAAAATGAAAACACTTTAGCGTACTTGGCTAAAGTGAATCTTACCGGCTTTGAAAACAGTTTAGCATCACATTTAAGTGCTGGACAACATAGACGTATAGCGCTGGCAAGATTATATCAAAGTAATGCCCTTATTTGGATTTTAGATGAGCCCTTTACTGCGATAGATAAACAAGGCGTGGCGAGTTTAGAGAAATTATTTACACGACATGCTCAACAAGGTGGCTGTGTTATTTTAACTACCCATCAAGATTTAATTAGTATTGAGTCTGAAAAGATAAAAAGAATAACCTTAGATTACGGCGATGATGCTTTAAATTAGCCGCTATTTTGCTTAGAGCTATAGAGAAATAACGTTAATGACCTTAAAAGCCCCATCAGCCCAAGAGACTGAACACATACCAACACCGGCCAAGACTAAATCCGAGGTTATGTCCGAGGCTATGCTCAATACTAACGAGGCGTCATCGACACAGTTATCATATCGGCATGCCTTTATGTTGGTGTTAAAGCGTGACCTTACCATTGCTATGCGCCATAAAGACGACATCATTAACCCCTTAGTGTTTTTTGTTATCGTCATTACCTTATTTCCGTTAGGCATAGGTCCAGAAGCGCAAATATTAAGCCGGATTGCCCCCGGCATTATTTGGATCGCCGCTTTATTAGCAACACTGTTATCATTGGATCGTTTATTTAGATCAGATCACCTTGATGGCTCACTGGAACAAATGTTACTTAGCCCCCAGCCTATTTATTTACTGGTGTTAGCTAAAATACTCGCGCATTGGCTTATCACTGGCTTACCGCTGATTTTAATAGCCCCCCTTTTAGCCGTATTACTCCATTTGAACGAGAATAGCTACACCGCGTTATTTCTGACCTTGTTACTTGGTACACCTGTGCTCAGTTTACTCGGCGCAATTGGCGTTGCACTCACTGTAGGTATTAAAAAAGGTGGGGTATTACTGAGTTTACTTATTTTACCCCTTTATATACCAGTACTAATTTTTGCAACTAACGCGATAGACACGGCCGCACTTGGTTTACCTTATAGCGGACAACTTGCTATAATCGCCGCATTATTCATTGGATCGTTAACATTTGCCCCCTTTGCTGTCGGGGCAGCCCTAAAAGTGAGTACCAACTAATGTGGAAATGGCTGCATCCTTATGCAAATCCAGAAGTGACTTATCACTTCACAACGAAATTACTCCCTTGGTTAAGTGCCCTAGCGGCAATTGTCTTAAGTATTGGCCTCGTATGGGCGTTATTATTTGCGCCTTTAGATGGCGAGCAAGGGCATAGCTTCCGTATTTTCTATGTGCATGTTCCAGCGGCCTCGTTATCTATGGGGATATATGTATCTATGGCTATTGCTGCCTTTTGTAGCTTGGTATGGCAATTGAAATTGGCTGATGCTTCTGCCGCTGCTATGGCTCCTGTAGGTGCTTCATTTACCGTCATTGCTTTAATCACAGGTGCGGCTTGGGGTAAACCCATGTGGGGAACTTGGTGGGTTTGGGATGCCCGTTTAACGTCTGAATTGATATTACTCTTTTTATACTTAGGGGTAATGGCATTACAAAATGCCTTTGAAGATAAAAACTTAGCGGGAAAAGCAGCAGGTATACTCACCCTTGTGGGTGTCGTAAATATTCCTATTATTAAGTACTCGGTAAACTGGTGGGATACACTTCATCAAGCGGCCACGGTAAGCAAATTGGGTAAACCCTCTATGGCACTTAGTATGTTATGGCCATTTATTGTTTGTTTTATTGGTTTTGCTTTGTTCGCTGGCGTAGTTATTTGCCTGCGCTTTCGTAACGAAATCTTAGCCCGTAATAGTCTTCGCCCTTGGGTTAGAACGTTAGTAGAAAAGTACCGTAACCATCGTTAACCTACCCTTCTCGTTAACTTTAATTCAGTTAACTTGAACATTGTTTAAGCGACCAGATATTTATATCTAATTGTAAATTGGAGAGCACCTATGCAATTTAATAGTTTTAGTGATTTCATCAATATGGGCGGTTATGGCTTTTATGTTTGGCTATCCTTTGGCTCTGCCGCATGCATACTTAGTCTTTTACTGTTCAATTCCCAAAAAGGACACCTTTACGTAATGATAGAAATAGATAGACATAGACAACGAGAAGATAGACTTCGCCAAGCAAGAGCGCTGCGTAAGCAACAAAGCCTTCAACAAGATAAAGCATTAAAAAAGGTAACAGAATAATGAATCCGCGCCGTAAAAACCGTTTGGCTATTGTCTGCTCTATTCTCCTTGGTTTAAGCGCCATTACAGGACTAGTTTTGTATGCTTTAAGTCAAAATATTAATTTTTTCTTTAACCCCTCTGAAATCATTCAAGGTAAAAAAGATACCGGCTTAAAGCCGAGTATTGGCCAACGTATTCGAGTCGGAGGCTTAGTCGTACCAGGTTCAGTACATCGAGACCCTGATAGTTTAAAAGTTTCCTTTAAACTCCGTGATATGGTTATGCCTATTGTGTTCAACGATAACGATCCTATGATTACTATTTATTACGATGGAATTTTACCTGATTTGTTCCGTGAAGCCCAAGGCATTGTCGCTAACGGTACGTTAACAGAGCATCCTGTTACAGGGTTAAGTATGGAGGCGAGTGAAGTACTGGCTAAACATGATGAAAATTATATGCCGGCAGAATTAGCTGAAGCGGCGGCTCAAAAACATGAAAAAGCCTATTTACCCCCGCAGAACTAACACTGAAGATTTATACTGAAAGTTAAGATCTAGGCTTGGTCTAAATAAACACGCATAAAATATTGATATACAAGCACAAAAAAGGTGACTTAACAGTCACCTTTACATGTTAATAATATTGATAATTTTTTGTTAATTAATGCCAATACTCGGTAATTAACTTGTCGCCAATACTCTTAATTATTTCTATTTCACCTGCACACACAACGACTATGGTCTTACCACGTTTAAACTCTTGTGGAATGAACATATTGCCATAGGTATTAAGTTTAAAACTTCGTGTCTTCCTGTACAGTGCTAAGTCATCATCACAACAATAATAATAATACCAATCCCATTAATTATGTGTTCATTTTTACTTGCTAAAATCACCCCTTACATTGTTATTTATTTAATAATTAGAACAACGAGTATTAAAATAAATGCCTGTACTTGGCAATTTCCCCCTATGGTTAAAATAGACCAACTAATTAGCGAAATTGGTATGAATAGAGTCGCCTAG
Source organism: Colwellia sp. (assembly GCA_037132835.1). GTDB lineage: Bacteria > Pseudomonadota > Gammaproteobacteria > Enterobacterales > Alteromonadaceae > Colwellia. The sequence goes on from JBAHZW010000139.1 coordinate 14,370, forward strand.
GGCTATTGCTCATTTATGATATTTAAAAATAAACACCGTATCAATACCAAGCAAGTTATACCCTAGGCTTATATTTCCTTTATTGTAATGACCAAACTTTCATTTTACAGCCTTTAACCGCATAAAATAAAATGAATAAATAGCAAGGTAACATGACGATATAACCCGATTGCAAACCTGTTGCACTGCCTCCTGAACCACTCGCTAAACTCCATGCTAAGGGTCCAAAAGCTCCCCCTGAAATACCCATAACTAAAAGCGCAGAGCCGACACTGGTTAATCTACCCAATCCTGATAGTGCGAGGGGGAATATAGCAGGCCAAACAATAGCATTGGCTAAACCAAGAAAGGCTATCAGTATTAAAGGATCAGGCAATTGTGCGCCGGCTAAAATACCCGATAATAAGTTAGCAAGAACAAATGAATTATTATCCCCAAAGACAATCGCTAAACTTAGCAGCACACCTAAAATAGCGGAGACCGTTAATGCTTTTTGTTGAGAAATATAACGAGGAATTAAGGCAATCCCTAAGATATAACCTATCACCATACAGCCCATAGTGTACGAGGTCATCACACTATAACTTTCAATACCTAAGGCTAAAGCAAAAGCACCGATGGTATCACCAGCAATAACCTCAACAGCAACGTAGAAAAACAAAGCAACCACACCTAATGTCAAGCTTGGCTGAGCAAGTGCCGCTTTTAAATGCCCTTCACCTTCACTTTCATCCTCTTCCTTTGCTAATTCAGGTAAAGGGGCTTTAGTCACCGCAAAGCCCAATACGCCCATAAAAATAGCCATGCCTAAATACGGTAAAATTAAGCGGTTTGCCATGTCATCAATTTGTGTTGGTGATAGTTCAGTACCCACAGTACTGGTAAAACCACTTAAAATTAAGGCCGTGAAAACGATGGGTGCAACCACACCAGCACCTTTATTTAAAATCCCCATAATAGATATACGTGCGGCTGCTGATTCTTCAGGACCCAGACGGACAACGTAAGGGTTTACGGCGGTTTGCAATAAGGTTTGCCCAGCGCCCATCACTAATTGCGCCAACAAAAATAGTGGAAAAATTTGTGTTTTAGCTGCGGGGATAAATAACAAGCCCGCTAACATCATGGTACCCATACCTAGTGCCATGCCGTTTTTATAACCTACTTTACGAATGACAGCCGCTGAAGGTAATGCGGTAAAAGTTACCGCAATATAGAATGAAAATAATATCAGTGATGCTTGCAATGGTGTTAATTGCAACACTTGCTTTAAATACGGCATTAATGAACCATTAAGCCAGGTCGCAAAACCTAAAATAAAGAATAGCCCTGCTACTATTATCATTGGCAATGCATTACTTTGTTTTTTCTCTTGTGTTATAGATATGTTCATACCTTCCTCATCAATTTACATTGTTGTTATCATTATTAGCTTCATTGTAGGAGTAACTAAATTTTTCGGCCTGAAATCCAAGTTTCTTTTACCGATAGATCCTCATTTAAAACAACCATATCAGCTTGTTTTCCTTGTTTTAGTTCACCACGAATTAAGTCTTTCTTGTTATATAAGTATTGTGCTGGATATAAGCTGCCCATACGAAGCGCTTCAGTTAAGGGTAGACCTAAACCTTTATGGGTATTTCTAACCGCACGAGCCATCGTTAATGACGAGCCTGCTAACTCCCCTGTCGTTGAAGTAAGCTTGCCATTATCAACATAGACAGTACGGTCATATAAGGCAAACTGAGTTTGATCTGTACCAACAGGCGGCATAGCATCGGTGACTAAAAATATTTTACCTTGAGGTTTAGCTCTAATGGCTAATTGACAGCTGACATAATCAACATGAAAACCATCGACAATAAGACCACAACTGGTTTCATCATTGAGTAAAGCACAACCCACCATCCCCGGCTCGCGACCTTGTAGTGGTGACATAGCATTATATAAATGAGTGAAACCACTAGCACCCGCGTCAACTGCCCGTTGAGCGGTTTGATAATCGGCATTACTGTGACCTAGACAAACTCTAATACCTAAATCAACCATACGTTTAATATCATCAATACCGACAGTTTCAGGCGCGAGTGTTACCATCACTTGCCCTAAATCTTGACGAGAAAACACTTGCCATTCGGCCGTACTAATAGGGCGAATATAATCAGCACAGTGAGTCCCTTTTTTAGCTACTGATAAATGTGGTCCTTCAAAATGCACACCAATAATTCCCGGAACATTTTCGGTTATCGCCTGAGCAATAACATCTGCAGCTTGCTGCATGACGGCAATCTTATCGGTAATCAAGGTGGGTAACATCGCTGTAGTACCATAGTTAGCATGCGCAGCCATAATCACTTTTAAGTTTTCAATAGAGGGTGTGTCGTTAAATAACACGCCCCCCCCACCGTTAACTTGTAAATCAACATAGCCTGGTACGACCAAATCCGTTACCGTGATATCAACATTAGTGATATCCTGATCAATTGTCGTAATTTGACCCTCGACTATTGTTAAGACTTGATTATTAAGAAAGACTTGTCCGTCAAAGAGTTGCTGAGCATGAAAACGTATTGAACGCATTGTTTATCCTAGTAGGTCTAATTCAGCTAGTAAGTATTATAGCGTTATGATGCTGGCTGCTGCAGAGACTGTTGCTGACGAGCAAACAACACCGCGCCAACTTCAGGTGGGTAGATTGGTTCAGCTAATTTAGCTTTAATATCATCTGCTAACCAAGGTTTTAACCGAGGAGTAAGACCACCAATCATGGAGATACGCGATGGTTTTTTGGTCATAAGTGTGCGAATTATATTATTTAGATAATCGCTCCCATCACTGATAATAGCTAACGCAACTTTATCACCCAGATCCGCCGCATCAAAAACTAAATTGGCTTGTTGTGCATAATAGGTCGCGGCTTTATGAGCCACAGCTTCAACTAAATCAGTATCATTTTCACAGGCTAATTTTTGCAACAAGGTATGCGTCATTATCGTTGTTGGCACTAAACCATCAAGCGATAATAAAACCTGCTTAACACATTGCAAACCAAACCATGCACCACTGCCTTTATCACCGTGTGGAAAACCATGAGCACCAATAATAGTCTGTTGCCCATCTACACAAGAAAAACCACATGAACCCGTACCGCTGATTATCACAGCGCCGTCCTTGCCCCCATGAGCACCTAAACAAGCAATCAATAAGTCAGTCGCTAAATGCATAGTCTTAAACGGATGTTGCCATTGTGCCATTTTATCAAAAAGTACCGGTAAATTAACACCCGCTAAACCAACGCCAGCAACTAATTCATTAAGCGCTATATGCGCTAAACCAGCTTGCTGCAAGGCAAGATTAGCTGACTCAATAATAGAATGAGTGGCTTGTTCAAAACCATGTAATGGATTTCCGGGACCTGAAACACCTGTACCAAGTATTTCATTATTCTTATTCATCACAATGGCTTTACATTTACTACCGCCACCATCAATACCTAAAAATAAGGCACTGCTTTTGTCATTACTTTTCAGCATGCCAACCCCATATTAACTGTTTATACAAAATATCCTTTAATTTTTAATCTTACCCACAAATGACAGCGCTGTCATATGTTTCTTTTAATAAATAATAGTCCTTATTTTATAGATACAATTAAACTCGACTTAACAAGCCGATAAATAAGTATAAAATACAAAAAAAACATTTTTCATTAAGACTTTTATTTTTTGTTGAAGAAGAAATTAGCCAACTATTAGTGCTAATTTTATAGAAAAAAAGACAAAAAAATAGAGTGACTATAGACAAAGAAATTCTATTTATTCTCAAAGCACTGAGTGGGAACTAATTTAATGGAACTAATGGTATAACTTTATTTTACCCATAAAAAAAGCTAATGCCTAAAATAGTAAGCATTAGCTTTAGCCATTCTTTAGTAGGGCTTGATATAGAAAATAACGTTTATACCCAAGCCACTTCAAGATTATGGTTTATTATTCAACCCCGTGTAAAGTGATTGTTAACCCACCGAAAAGGCGCTTAAGTAATATCACTTCATCATTGGTTTAATACTATTTTTTTGCTGAGAGATAAAATTTCAGCAAATTACTCGTTGAGCAATCGTGTTGTTCAGCAATATTACCTGAGATTAATTCACTGTAAATTTCAGTCGCCAAGCCTTTGCCTAACTCAACCCCCCATTGATCAAAAGAGTAAATTTGTAAAACAATACCTTGCACAAAAATCTTATGTTCGTATGCCGCAATCAGACTGCCGAGGTTTCTGGGGCTAATACATTTCAATAGAATAGTATTGGTTGGTCTATTTCCTTTATGAACTTTATGTGGAGCAACTTTATCAATATATTCTTGATTTCGTCCGGCTGCTTTTAAATCTGCACGTACTTGCTCTTCATTAACACCCGCCATTAATGCTTGTGTTTGCGCAAAGAAATTAGACATAAGTGCATCATGGTGCCCTTTCACAGGCGTGACACTTTTGACTGAGCCAATAAAGTCAGCGGGTACAATATTATTACTTTGATGCAAATATTGATAAAAAGCATGTTGACCATCGATACCGAGTTCCCCCCAAATAGAAGGTACTGTCGCATAGTCAACTTCTTCACCATCCCAACTTACCGACTTGCCATTACTTTCCATTTCAGCTTGTTGTAAATAAGAGGTCAACATATGTAAGGTTTGATCATAAGGTAAAATAGCTTGTGACTGAGCACCTAAGAAGGTGGTGTTCCAAATACTGATCAAAGCTAAAATAGTGGGCAGATTCTCTTTTAATGGTGCATTAACAAAATGTTCATCCATATCATAGGCGCCGCTAAGCAATTCTTTAAATTTTTCAAAACCTAAATCAAGCGCAATGGCAAGACCAATAGCAGACCACAAGGAGAAACGTCCGCCAACCCAGTCCCACATATCAAAGATATTTTTTTCTTCAATACCAAAGCTCATCGCTTTTTCTTTATTAGCCGTTACCGCAACAAAATGCTTGGATACTGCGTTTTCATTAAAAGATGCGCTTGTTAACCAATTCATAGCTGTACGTGTATTTGTCATCGTCTCTGTGGTAGTAAATGTTTTACTCGAAACAATAAACAATACTTTTTCAGGCTCGAGGGGGCGCAAGACTTCGGCGATTTGGGCGCCATCAACATTAGAGACATAATGAACATTGAGACTACCATCACTGTAATGCTTTAACGCTTCTGTAACCATTTGAGGTCCAAGATTTGAGCCGCCAACACCAATATTAACAATATCGGTAATGCACTTCCCTGAATAACCTAACCAATGACCTTGACGTACTTTATTAACAAAAACTTCCATCTCAGCTAATTGATTTTGCACATGTTCGGTAATATTTTCACCTTCAACAATTAGCGGTTCTAAACTTTTTCGGCGCAATGCGGTATGCAATACGGCACGCACTTCAGTTTGATTGATTTTTTCACCAGCAAACATTTTTGCTCGCCAATCACACACTTGTGTCTCTTCTGCCAAGCTTAATAAAGCTGTCATTGTTTCGCTATCGATTAAGTTTTTTGAGTAGTCGAGTAGCATATTTGGTAATTCAATGGAGAACTTATTAAAGCGCTCACTGTCTTGGGCAAACAAAGTATTCATGTGCTGAGATTTTTTTTCTTGAGCGAGTCGCTGAAGATTTTTCCAACTTGCTAATGTTTGACGGGATGACATACAAAATCCTATAAGGTAATGAAGAGGCTATGATCAATTTTATTGCGACGAATTTAAATCATTAGTACTCTATAGAGTATAAATCATTAGTTCCCCGTAGAGTATAAATCATTAAGATTCTATAGAGTACTTTAAAAGCCTTTATATTACTGTGAATTGGCTGGATATACTCACAATAGTGCTGGTACAGCCAGCTTTTTCTCAGGGTAAGGTTATCTGCAAATGAAAGCGACTATCAATGACGTAGCAAAAAAAGCTGGGGTATCGTTCAAAACAGTCTCTCGAGTAATCAATAATGAGCTATCTGTCCGTCAATTAACGCGTGAAAAGGTGCAATTGGTTATCGATGAGCTAAATTATCGACCAAATTTAGCTGCGCGTAATTTGGCGGGTAGTAAATCTTTTTCTATCGCCTATATATATGATAATCCAAATGCTTATTACATTATTGATATGCAAAATGGCATCTTATCGGCTTGTAAGCAGCAAGGGTTTGAATTAATGATTCATCCTTGTGATACCAAAAGAACGAATATTACTGAAGAAATTGTTAATATGGTCAAACAAACCCGTATTGCGGGTTTAGTTTTAACCCCACCTTTATCTGAAATGCCTAAGCTTGTAAAAACGTTGATAGATATTGATGTAAAAGTGGTACGAATTATGTCGGGAGACAAGGCACCTGATGAACTTAGTCCTTGTGTTATGGTAAACGATAGAGAAGCGGCACAAACCATTACTCAACACCTCATAGACTTAGGTCATAAAGACATTGCTTTCCTCGCAGGAGACGCTAAGCACATGTCAACTACCGAAAGGTATAAGGGCTATCGAAGAGCCTTAAAAGCCAGTAATATTGACTATGAGAAGTCACTTGTTATTGAAGGTGATTATTCTTTCGATTCGGGGGTAAATGGTGCAGAGCAGTTACTGTTAGCTGACGGGAAACATAACCGCCCAACGGCTATTTTTTCTTGTAACGATGAAATTGCAGCGGGAGCATTATTTGCGGCAAGATTAATGGGCATTGCTATTCCAGAGCAGCTATCCATCGTGGGCTTTGAAAATAGTCCTTTTTCTCGCCAAGCTTGGCCAAAGCTTACCACGGCTGATCAACCGAATACTGACATAGCAAAAGATGCGGCTAATTTACTTATTAATCAAATCCGTAACAAAAAAAATAAGGTGACTATTAGCCAATATATACCAAAGCTTATTATCAGAGCTTCAACAGGCCTGTGTGAGTTGAGATAAGTAAAACTTACCGTGATTTTAGAATTTAGTGGCTACCGTGTGTTTTCTAGTCGGAGTGTTTATTCGATGGGTGCAAGTTATTTTTAAAAGTTTACTCTTCAAAATAAGTACCCCAGCCATCATAGTCAACACCGCATTTTTTTGCTAGTTCAAACATTACTTGAGTTTCCTTTTTGATGACTTCTATATCTAACATCTGTTCTGTAACAATATCAAAAGCAAAAACCTTATCACCATTTTCTAACTCGGCTTCTTCAGGCTCTTCAATTTCAAGTCCTAGTTTAAAAGCAGCGATAGCTGACTTTTCTAATAAATCAAAGTCGCTACTAGCAAAATGATGTTCTATGGTGTGATAAACTTCTTCATTGGTGCCATCTTCAAGCAGCTCAGTGACCAACATTTGGGTATGGTCAAACCATTGTTGTAAGTCTTCATCAATCATATTTTCACCTCTATATTCTATTTATAAACAAACGAGTTATTTATTATGATACGCCGCAGCTTCAATCGATAACTGATCAATTTTATTCTTCATTAACTCATGAACTTCATTGACTATAGAGCGCAGGTCTTTACGGTTAGTACTATTGATATGAATGGGCTCTAAAAATTCAATAATAATTTTTCCATTATCCCATCGGTTTAACTTAATCGTCCCCTGCTGATTACTCGCACAAATAGGAACAAGCGGTACCTCGGCTTGAATTGCCGTGCGAAAAGCCCCGGTCTTAAGCGGTAGTAGACCTCGACCTCGACTACGAGTACCCTCAGGAAACATCCACACAGAAAGTTTCTTTTTCTTTATTTTATCTGCTGTTAATTCAATGGTATTCTTTGCCTTACTGCTGTTTTTTCGGTCAATTAAAATATTCCCTGTTAACCAATACATTTGCCCGAAAAAAGGGATCCACTTTAAGCTTTTTTTACCGATACTTACTGTACCCGGCATAACCGCCTTTGCGTGAGTAAAAAGATCATAACTATTTTGGTGATTTGCGATCCAAACAACGGGACCTATATTGGTTATCGAATCAGGTATTCTCAATTCAACTTCAACACCAAAAATTTTGGGTACTTTGCCAAGAAACCTTGCGGTATGGTAGACATTGTCACGATGAAAAGGCCGCAACAAACAATTGAAGATGGAAAAAGTACAAATAACGACCAATGCTAAAGTCATTAAAAATATGCGTATTATTGCAAGCAAAGCAAGCTCCAGAATAGGTATAAAGATCAATTTCACTGAATTATTGCTGTTGAAATACACCGTGGCTATATTGCTCTCAATCCCAAGAGCAAGCTATTACTCAACCAAGCGCCTTGCCCTGATATATTTCCCTACACACAACAAGAACACAAACTTAATGAAAGCAGTAAAAAAAGGTTAGGGCGAGTATACAGAAAAACAAATAATAAGGTAAAGTGATTGCCTATTTAGATGAAAATATTCCTGTGCGTACATATTGATATTATTAAAGCGAAGAGTTTTACCTCTCCACTTTAATGGTCTTATTTAAAGTGAGGCACTAATATGATTAAACATGTAGCCTTGCCCCCAAACCGTTTCTATTTGGTAATCTTTCATTCCTGCAATAGTCAATTTTTCACGTAATTGTGACATTCTGACATCGAGTGTACGCTCCACACCATTGTATGTGCGTCTCAGTAAAGTGCGATATAACTCATCTCGAGATAATATATTGCCTTGATGTTCAATTAATGACCTTAATAAATTAAATTCAAAGGTCGTTAGTTTAACTAACGCCCCATTAATAAAACACTTTTGTGCTTTAAGCTTTAAACAAACTTCTCCTATCGTCAAACTTGATAAATTTGCTTGTTTGGTCTTGTTTTTTTGACGGCGGAACAATCCTTCAATACGCATCATTAAAATTCGACTATTGGTTGGTCTCAATAAGTAATCGTCAACCCCCAGTGTAAACGCATTAATTTGCTCTTGTTCACAGATCTTACTTGATACCACAACAAGCAAACCATCAAAAAGAGCGCGAATATCACGTATGATTAACTGTGCGCTATCTGAAAAACCGACATTTAGTAGGATCATGCTGGGATAATTTTCGACTAATTTTTTTTTCAACTCCCACTTAAACCCTCGCTCTGTTTGTAATTTTTCAGTTTGGTATTGTCTTTTCTCTTCCTTAACGGTAAAGATTTGACTTAGGTAGTGACCACTGTCAATAAGTAATAGTTTTTTCTGTAATTCCTTGTTAGCTTCAAGTGATTGCGTATTTTCCATAAGCTCTAGATTCAATTCCATGACAAACTCCTTAACATTAAACTATTAATACCTATTAAATTAATGAATTTATGAGTATCAATTAGGTTTGATAACAAAATTATAAGAGTAATGTCACAAAGAGACTGTAAGGTGTTGTAATGGGAGTGTAACAACTTGCAATGAGAGGTGTATCAGAAAATAGGTGGGGTTAATTAGCTTGACTGAAAAACAAATAATCATGCGCTTTAACACGTACAGACACCCGTTGCGTTAAGGCTAAGGCGATATCGCTATATATACTTAGCTTAGAAAATACCATCCTTTCATCCGTCGTTGAGTTATCTAAACTTCTGAGATAGTAATGGTAGCCTTGCTCGGTAACACTTATATAATCAACTTGTGCATTAGCAATATTGTCTTCATTTACCTCAACATTAAGCACTAACTGTGATGGTTTGACGAGTAAGTGAATTAAGTGCGTTTGCTGACTGTCATTACTTTCTAAAACAAAATCACCTAAGAGGCTAACGGCACAGTTTGCATTAACTCGACAAGGAAGCCAACTCCCTAACTGTAAGAAATCAGCCACTTGGTAGCTGTTTGGTTGTTGACAAATAAGACTAGGTGAATCAAATTGTAATAACTTACCCTCAGCCATAACAGCCATTTTATCCGCAAAAGTAAAGACTTCATCCTTGTTATGGGTTACAAAGATAGCGGTGATGTTAAACCGTTTTAACAACTGTCTTATCTCCACCATCAATTCATTTCTAAGGCGAGCATCAATATTCGAAAAAGGCTCATCAAGTAATAATAATTTAGGTTTCGGTGCTAACGCTCGGGCAATGGCGACACGCTGTTGTTGACCACCCGACAGTTGATGAGCATAATTGTCGCGGTAATCAGTTAACTTTAATAGCAAAAGTAAGTGTTCTATTTGTTTACCCTGCTCAATTTTAGACTGTTTGCTCAGGCCAAAAGCGACATTTTCTTGTACAGTTAAATGAGGAAAGAGTGCATAGTCTTGGAAGATCATACCTACTTGACGTTGCTCCGCGGGCACACTTTGACAGTTATCACTTAATAAGCGGTCATCTAGCACTATGCGACCGTTACTGAGTTGACTAAAACCTGCAATCGCATTAAGTAAGGTTGTTTTACCGCAACCGCTCGCACCGACAAGCCCTAAAATATCCCCCTCATCAAGGCTTAAATCCAACGATGATAAAATAACTTTTTCTTGCAGAGTGATAGAAAGTTGTTGGATGGTTAATAACGCGGTCATACTTTTTCCTTGTTCTTATTCAAGAGTACAATAGGTAATAAACCAAACATGACAATAAGGATTGCCCCTAGCGCACCTTGCTCTAACATTTCATCAGAAATCAGCTGATATATTTGGCTACTTAAGGTTTCAAAATTAAACGGTCGTAGGAGTAATACGGCAGGTAATTCTTTCATCGCCTCAACAAACACTAATAACCATGCCATCAATATGGCTGGTTTTAATAGCGGTAAATGCACTTTAGCGACACTAGCCGTTAAACTAACCCCTAGGGATGCTGGTGCATAATCAAGTGATTGCGGAATTTGCTTAATACCACTAGCGATGGTGCCGTTAGCAATAGCAGCAAAACGAACGACTAGTGCCAATATAACGGCAAATAAGGAGCCTGATAATATTAAGCCAGGCGCAGTAAAACCGAATAACTCAGCAGATTCGTTAAGCCAGTGATCTAACGGGCCCAGCGTTGAAAGTATTGCCATAGCAAGTACGGTGCCCGGTATCGCATAACCAAAGCTGGCAATCTGCTTTGGTACATGACGATACTTGTCACTATGTAGGCGCTGATATAAACCCAATGATAAAGCAATAAGTACCGCAATAGTTGCCGCAATGACAGACACTTTCAAGGAATTGATACCCGTGGCAAGTAAAACGGATAATTGCGCCATATCACTGTATTGAACAGCCATAATAATTAATAAAGTGAGCGGCAATAAGAAGCCAAGAATAACGAGCGTCCAACAAAAAACACTGGCCATAATCTGCTGGCTAACAGACAGTTGTATCAGTTCACGTTTTACATTAGGTCTAGCACTTTGATGCCGTAAACCTGACCTACTGCGTTGCTCTGCCAATACCACAAAAAGCACTAATAACATTAAAACACTGGCTAACGCATTGGCTGAGCCAAGGTCGCCATAACCAAGCCAAGTATCATAAATAGCAGTTGTTAAAGTGTTAACAGAGAAGTATTGCACGGTAGCAAAATCCGCGAGCGTTTCCATTAAGACTAAACTCGCGCCAACCGCAATAGCGGGCCTTGCTAACGGCAGTGCTACTTTTAATACACTCTGCTTTGCGGTTAAACCTAATAATCGACTTGCGCGAATTAAATTCTGATCTTGTTGTTCAAAAGCGCCGCGCGTTAACATATATAGATACGGAAATAAGACCAATGCTAACATCACCGCAGCACCCGCTAATGTACGAACATCAAAAAACCAATAATCATTGGGTGATTGCCAACCAAAGGCGTGCCTTAACATACGCTGTACTGGGCCAGCGTAATCGAACAGATCCGTGTAAAGGTAAGCGACTAAATAGGCAGGCATTGCCAAGGGCAAAAGCAGCAACCAACGTAACTGCTGTTTAAAAACAATGTCAGTTGTCGAGATAATAACCGCGCTAGAGACACCAAAAAATAATGTTAATACCACCACAAAAAAGGCAAGTAATAGCGTATTTTCAAGGTAACTCGGCAGAACAGTTTGCCATAAGTGAACAAATAAGTGCGTTGATGCACTCAGGCCACCAACGAGCATAACTAACACGGGCACTATTAATACCAGTGCAATAAGGTAACTAGATAACGTCCATGTTTTACTGCTATATAGTGCTATCAAAATGGTGAGCTATCAAAGTAAAATGCATTAAAATGCGCTATCACAAATCAAACTGTGCTTGGTCTAATAGCTTTAATGCTGTTTTACGGTTTTTAGCTATCTCTTCAAGCGGTAAAGTATCGGCTTTATAAGTGCCCCATGAAGCAACAAGCTTAGAAACGGCTACATCTTCACGTACAGGGTATTCCATGTTTGTTTCCGCGTATAACTGCTGTGCGGGTTTAGAAACTAAATATTCCATTAGCGCTTGAGCATTTTTTTCGTTAGGTGAATATTTTGCCATGGCGACACCCGATATGTTGATGTGAGCACCACGGCTCTTTTGGTTAGGGAAGTTTATATACACCTCATCAGCCCAAACTTTTTGCTTTTCATCTTTTAACATTTTACCAAAGTAGTAGCTATTACCTAATGAGATATCACATAGATTTTGATGAATAGCTTGCACTTGACTACGGTCATTCCCTTGAGGTTTACGGGCTAAGTTAGCCTTAAATTTTTTCAACCAATTTAACGTATATGCTTCGCCATGTTCACTAATCATTGCAGCAACTAAGGCTACATTATAAGGATGTTTACCACTGCGTGTACAAACACGCCCCTTAAATTTATCATCGGCTAAATCTTCATAGTCAAGATCCATTTTACCCAAACGTTTCGCCGAGTAAATATTACGAACACGTATTGTTAAAGCAAACCAAGTGTTGTCTTCGGCTTGATACTGTTTAGGAATAGCACGGTTTAATATTGGCGAGTTAACCGCTTTTACTAAGCCTTTGTCGCGCAATTCAATTAGGCGGCTAATGTCTGTTGTTAGTAATATATCAGCAGGGCTGTATTTTCCTTCACGCGCTAAACGCTCAGCAATACCTTTTTTAGCAAAAACCACATTCACTTTAATACCTGTTTGCTCAGTAAATTGATCAAACAAGGGTTTAACAAGGAAAGGTTGTCGGTATGAGTAAACATTAACTTCGTCACTCGCATTGGCAGTAAAGCCGGTCATAACCAAGAATGAAATAAATAAACCAATAAACAATTTTTTCAACATAAGTAGTGCCTTAACAAAATATTATCTACGAATTGTACAAGGACAGTAAGAACTGTCAAGGCTTTTGAGAATTACTCTCATTTAGATTTGCTTTTAATGCTCGGTGGCTTATTGCACCACCTTACGTAAACTTAAGCCTAAACTTAAACTTAATCGCTAATTTGAGAAGTAGTGGGAGAGCGCTTAATGATGAAAGCAATCGCTTCACCTGATAAACAACTTTTAGAAATATAATTTTTACTTGCGATGTCTTTACCCGTGATGCTTTTACCCATAGTAAAGTAAATCAAGAAACCTAAATCGGTTTCGGTGATCAGGGTAACATCAGTCCATAAAATTCGGTTATTTATGTGAAATGATTCGGTTAATATGCCTTGTGCATCAATGGTGAGTTGTACCTCACTATTAGATGCCTTACTCAGCATCTGCCTCATTACCCACCAAGGTTTATGGTAATAAACACCCGCAGTTTCAATAACACCTAAGGCGATAACAAACCATGCAGCATATGGGTTCACTGGCGTAGCAAACAATATAACCACACCAAAAGCAGTTAAAATATTCGCTTTAAAATAGGTCTTTTTATCGTGTGCTAAGGTACTAGATTGGCTGTAACATTCAGTATAGTGTGCTTTGTCTAAAATAAAACAGGCTGAAAAAGAATTAGATTGAGTCATTAAAATACAAGTATTGAGCTAAATTAACTAAAGATGGTGGCTAGTTTATCAGATACCTTGATGAAACGAATAATTAATTATCTTGGCTATCAACTCAACACCACCCTTGTATCATGTCTGAGATCAGGTTAGCCGACTTTTGCTGAATTTATTACCATAGAGGGTGATTGTTTGTGGTAAAGTGACGCCGATCACTAACATATTTCCAAGGGAATAAGCATGCAAGTTATTATTTTTGATGATGCACAACAAGTTGCCGAAAGTGCTGCCAACTGGGTTGCTGAATTAATCAATAAAAAATCAAAGTCCGTTTTAGGTTTAGCGACGGGTAGTACCCCTATCAGCCTTTATAAAGAGTTGGTTAACAAGCATAAAAATAATGAGTTAAGCTTTAGCAACACCACCAGCTTCAATTTAGATGAATATTTAGGCATCGATGAAAAAAATTCACAAAGTTACCGTCATTTCATGAATGTAAATTTATTTAACCATGTCGATATTGATAAAAACAAAACCTTTTTACCTACGTGTAACCAAGGTGAAAACCCCAGAGTACAGGGATTAGCTTACGAAGAGAAAATTAAGCAAGCAGGCGGTATTGATCTACAAATTTTAGGCATTGGCGCTAATGGTCATATCGGCTTTAATGAGCCAACGTCAAGTTTAGCCTCACGTACTCGTATTAAAACCTTAACTCAGCAAACACTGGATGATAATAGTCGTTTATTTGCAGCAGATGAATTTCAACCAACGTTAGCCATGACTATGGGTATAGCAACCATTTTAGATGCAAGATACGTATTATTAATGGCTACGGGGGCAAACAAAGCAAAAGCGGTAAAGGATATGATAACAGGTGCTCTCTCGGCAGCATGTCCCGCATCCTCTTTACAACTCCATGAAAATGCTATTGTCTTACTTGATAAAGCCGCAGCAAGCGAACTAGCAGATCAAGAATATTACCTTTGGGCTAACCAACAAAACCTTAAAATACACCAAGAGTTTGGTTTTTATCATAACTATTAAGTTACTTGCCTATGCACTTGGCTCAGGATCGTCATCCCCGTGGTGTTTTAACCGGGGATCCAGTCTCTAAAGTGCAATGGATCTTCGATGAGAGACTTCGAAGATGACGCTTACAAAGACCTCCTGAGTAAACTACATAGGCATGTTAAGTTATTCTTTTTTGAATTCAAGTACCAAGTGATTAAAGAGCCTGTACTCTGGGTAAATAACTTGGTGCTATCCTTATTTTTTATTTTGCCGCTTGCAGTAAATCGGGTAAAAAACTCTCACTTTCCTGCGCTAATTGACATTGCTGCTGCAAAATATCTTGTAGGATTTCTTTAGTCGTTAGCGGATTTGCTAACACCACTCTAAAAACAATCACTTTTTCGCCGCCATAGCGACTCACTTCAATGCGCGTACGCGAAACAAAAGAACGACCATCTTCACGTTGACGCTTTTGGATAAATTTAGTTAATTTACCCAGTAACAAGTTGACTGCCTTGTTGGCTTCATTATCATTTCGAGCTAATAGAGCTTGCACCGATTTAGGTGCATAACGGTAGGTTAATAAGCATAACTCAGGGCGAGTAATTAACTCAAAATCTTCATGCTGATGAATAATTCCAGCAAAATATTCGGCCTTTTCAATACCCTGATTAATTAACATTTCATAGCCTGGTCGGCTAATAATATGCAAACTAGCATAAACTAACATCGCCATACCTGGGCGAGAGCCTTCTAAGGTATGACTGCCTAAGTCTTTTGAGCCTTTACGTAATATGTATTCTGCGTGATGCTCAATCGCAGTCACAGAAGAAGGATCCTTAAAGATAACCAACCCAGCCCCCATAGGTACATACATCTGTTTATGGGCATCAATAGTTACCGAGTCTGCTTGTTCGATACCCTTTAATAAAGATCGGTATTTATTTGATAATAACGTTGCCCCACCCCATGCGGCATCAACATGAAAATAGCATTTATATTGCTGAGCGATGACTGCCATTTTATCAAGGGGGTCAATATTTCCCGTTTCTGTTGTACCCGCAACACCAACGATAGCAAGAACTTTGATATTTTTCCCAGTTAAATATTGGCATTTTTGAGCCAATTTATGGCAATCTATTTTATTATGCTCATCCGTTGGTATCGCTATAACGTTATCCTGACCTATGCCGAGTACATCAGCCGATTTTTTCAATGAGTAATGCCCACGTTCAGACACCAAAATAACGATATCATCATAGCCATAATACTTCATAGCGCTATGCATGCCTTCCCGAGCTACGCCCCTAAAATCACCATCGGGCTTGAGTAGCTTGTTACGAGCGACCCATAAAGCTGTAATATTAGCGACTGTGCCACCAGAGCAAAAAGCGCCAAGAGAATGTTGGGCGCTATGCATCCACTTGGTATAAAAGTCATCCTCTTGTTGATACACCAAGTTGTGCATCATGCCCAATACTTGGCGCTCTAATGGTGTAAAAGCTTTTGAGGTTTCAACTTTTACTAGGTTTTGATTTAAACCTATCATCAACTTAGATAACGGTAAAATAAAAGCAGGTAACGCCGAGGTCATATGACCAATAAAACTAGGGCTTGAGGTATGAACCGATTGCGCCACTAACTTTTCAAGCAAATGATGCATATGATCAGAGACGAATTCAGGTTGTTCTGGGATTCGAGCATTGATAAAGTCTTGCTCAATATCCGTTAACGCATTTTTACTGGCAACAATGTGGTTGTTTAAAAAACCAACCAAATTTTGCGACATCTCTTGTTCAAGGCGACCTAAAGTGGAATCGGGCGCTTCGGCAATAGTAAAAATTCGATGTAAAGACTCTTGCGTCGCATCCGCAATACGCTTAGTTGCACTCATAGTTGCTCACTCAATTTTTCACTGCATTTACTTGGGTACTCAATCTCTGGTATTGCATACCCTGCTTTATATTTATTGGCTATTTTAACGAAGACGAAAAAGTGCACTTTAATAAAAAATGTGACAAAAGTCTTGTGATTTCGTGACTAATGCCAATTATACCAATTTCACTAAGTTTCTTCCCACTCAGCGAGATTTAAAAGGCTTAGAGGCAAGGCATTGATTGAAGAGAATGGTTATTCAGGAGAATATGCTCCTGCATTCTCTAAGAAGCTACATCCCTGTAGCGTCCTTGT
>JBAHZW010000066.1:0-8327 GCA_037132835.1 Colwellia sp.
TCTACTAGGGCAATTATTAGAATGGGATCACGCATTCCATAAAAATATCACGGTATAATAAAAAGTTTTTAACTTATTTGTGGTTTCACGATCAGATCCGCATCAAAAATTTTAATCTTAATGAGTTATCGCGACATTTTAATTTACTTCAATTCGTTCGGGACTTATTGTTTAAATCCAAGCCATTAGGGGTTGTTGATCTTTCGCGGTTAAATTTTGTTCGAGCTAAAAGCGTTTTATTCGCGGCGAGTCGCGTGTAGCCTACATTCTACGCAAACACGACTCAACAATGAAAAAAACGCTTTTAGCCGAATCTTTCAGACAGCGTTTGTTGGTCATTTTTACGGCGTTATCACCTTTTTATGTGGCATAGCCACATTACAAAGGCTCTGCCTTGTATAAATACCCAACAATTCGCTGCAAAAACAATCTCGAAAGATCAACAGCCCCTATAGTTTCCATATTTCATCTCGATACTGTCTGATCGTATGATCACTCGAAAAGACACCACTGGCGGCAGTGTTTAAAATACTCTTTTGGGTCCACAATTGTTGATTTTTATAGGTACGATCAGCACTACGTTGTGCCTGAAAATAACTGTCAAAGTCATACGCGGTTAACCACATATCATCGGGGTCACGAATAGAATGAATGATTGAATCGTAAATACACGGTTCAAACAAATTAAAGTGACCGCTTTCTAACAAATGCATTACTGCGGATAAAACAGGCGAGTCAGCAATTATTTTATTCGGTTGATAATTTTCTCTTATCGTCGATATTTCATTGGCTTGAGCACCAAACAGGAAAAAATTCGCTGGTTCAACGGCATCACGAATTTCAATATTAGCACCATCGAGTGTGCCAATAGTGAGCGCACCATTCATCATGAATTTCATATTACCGGTACCCGATGCTTCTTTGCCAGCGGTCGATATTTGTTCTGACAAATCGGTTGCCGGACAGATGACTTCCATTGCTGATACATTGTAATTTGGGATGAAAGCTACTTTTAGG
Organism: Colwellia sp.; assembly: GCA_037132835.1. Classification (GTDB taxonomy): domain Bacteria; phylum Pseudomonadota; class Gammaproteobacteria; order Enterobacterales; family Alteromonadaceae; genus Colwellia. The sequence goes on from JBAHZW010000066.1 coordinate 1,018, forward strand.
TACTTGGATACTGCGGGATCTAAGTTGATGGTATCTGCAACATTATTAATTAATTTAATAATTTGTTTCGCCATTACATAACCCGGTGCAGCCTTTCCACCAATAAGCACACAACGAGGCATTATGTCTGCCGTATCACCCTTACGTATGCGATCATACAAAGCAATAACATGCATAATGTTAAGTAACTGACGTTTATACTCATGAATGCGTTTTACTTGCACAGCAAACATCATATTAACATCAAATTTCACCCCTGTTGCTTGCATGACAAAGTCAACTAATGCGGCTTTATTATGTTGTTTACTTTCACGCCACTTTTCCCCAAAGGCTTTATTATTAGCAAACTCACTTAGTTTTGAAATGTCAGCAAAATCTGAGACCCAATTTGTTCCTATTTTACTTGAGATAAGGGCCGATAAACTCTTATTGCAATGAGATAGCCAACGACGCGGTGTTACACCATTCGTTTTATTGTTGAATTTTTCAGGCCATAGCTGATAAAAATTGTAAAATAAACCTGCTTTTAATAGCTCAGTATGTAAAGCAGCGACACCATTAACAGAATAACTACCAACAATCGCTAAGTGAGCCATTCTTACTTGCGGCTCCTGCCCCTCTTCTATTAACGATAACGCTTGTTGCTTTTGGCTATCGCCCGGCCAAAAAATGGCGACTTGTTGAAGAAAACGCGCGTTAATTTCATAAATGATCTCTAAAATACGCGGTAATAAGTTTTCAAATAAACGAACCGGCCACTTTTCTAGCGCTTCAGGCAATAAGGTATGGTTGGTATAAGCCATCGTTTGCGAGGTAATTGCCCACGCCTCATTCCAGGGAATACGATAATCATCCATAAGAATGCGCATTAACTCAGCCACGGCGATACTCGGGTGAGTATCATTTAATTGAAAACTGTTTAGCGCAATAAACTGATCGAAGTTTTTACCATGAGATTCTACATAATGATTAATCATGTCTTGCAAAGATGCCGAAGATAAAAAGTACTGTTGACGTAAACGCAGTTCTTTACCATTTTCACTACTATCATTTGGGTATAACACCATAGTAATTTGTTCAGCAAGGTTTTTTCGAGCCACTGATTCGCTGTAACTTCCGGCGTTAAATTCATCCAGATCGAATTTATCGGTCGCTTCAGATTTCCATAACCTTAAAGTATTGACAATACCATTTTGATATCCGGGAATAGGCATGTCATATGGCACGGCTAATACATCTTGGGTGTTGTTCCACTGTCGGTACTGCCGGCCCTTTTTTGTGGTGATAACGTCGACATGACCGAAGAACTTAATTTTTATCGCTTTTTCTGGCGCTGCTATTTCCCACGGATTACCGTTACGTAACCAATTATCAGGATGTTCCTCTTGATAGCCATTTTTAATTTCTTGATTGAACATGCCGTATTCGTAACGAATACCATAACCAATAACCGGCAATGCTAAACTAGCACAACTATCTAAAAAACAAGCGGCTAAACGCCCTAAACCACCATTACCTAATCCGGCATCATGCTCCGCTTGCTCAATATCTTCTAAATCACAGCAATATCCTTTTAGGGCCGCACGAACGGTATCATCTAAATCTAAATTCAAAATGGCATTGTTGAGGGTTCGTCCCATCAAAAACTCAAGTGACACATAAGCAACACGGCGTTGTCCGACTCTTGCCAATTTGGTTTTTCGCCATTGATAAATTAAATGGTCACGAACGGTAATCGCCAGAGCGTTGTATAGGTATAAATGTGATTCTTGTACCTTGTCTCGGCCTAAAGTAAAATGGAAATGTCGAGCTAAATCTTCGGCAAAGGTTTGGCTATTCATCAACACACTGTCATCTGACACTGTGATTTCACATGGGTTATTCTTTTTATTCATGAGTGGATAATTCCTAATTTTTGTCATTAAAAGTACCATTTAATAAGACAATGGTTGAAAAAGGCGCCATGGTGATTTTTCGTTGCGCAGGAATACGGAGTATGTCATCTTGAATGGTACTGGCAGTGGTATCAATCATCACCTGCCAATGTCCTACGGCATCTATTTCTGGCAGTTGAAATTCTATCGGCTCTGCTCCAGCGTGAAAAAGACATAACAGTTTTTCCGATAACTTGTTTTTTTGCTGTATCAAGTAACCTAATGTCGCGGCATGATTAGAATGCCAATGTTCTTTGTGCATAGGAAGTCCAGAGCGATGAAACCAGACAATATCGACTTGTGAACTCTGGTCATCTTTATGAATAAACTTTCGATAGGCTAACATCGGAAAACGGGTTCTTAACTGGGTCAAACTTGCGACGAAAGGGGTGAGTTCATCGGCATAGTAGCTGTTATCATGCCAATTTAACCAATTAATATCATTGTCTTGGCAATACGCATTGTTATTACCTTTTTGGCTACGGCCCAACTCATCACCGGCGAGTAACATAGGCACGCCTTGGGAAAGCATCACGGTGGTGAGCATATTTTTAATTTGCCGTAAGCGCAGCGCTAAAATATCTTTATCTGTGGTCTCGCCTTCAACGCCATAGTTATTCGAAAAATTATCAGAATGACCATCCCTATTATTCTCACCATTGACCTCATTGTGACGCTCTTGATAACTGACTAAATCATGTAATGTGTAACCATCATGACTGCAAAGAAAATTAATACTGGCATAGGGTTGGCGGCCACTGTGTTCAAAAATATCACTGGAGCCGTGAATTCTTCGGGCAAATTCAGGCAGCAAGCCTTTGTCACCGCGCCAATAACGTCTGATGGTATCTCGATACTGATCATTCCACTCCGACCAAGGTGCGGGGAAACCACCCAGTTGATAACCCCCTGGACCAATATCCCAAGGTTCGGCAATGAGTTTTACACTACTCAGCAAAGGATCTTGTAAAATAGCATCCAAAAAGCCATTACTTTTATCAAAACCATGCACTTCACGGCCTAAAATAGGCGCTAAGTCGAACCGAAATCCATCCACGCCCATCACTTGTACCCAATAACGCAAACTATCCATGACCATTTGTAAAACGCGGGGATGACTAATATTAAGGGTATTACCACAACCAGTATCGTTGATATAATAACGTTTCTCGGTAGGATTTAAACGATAATAAGAGCTATTGTCTATGCCGCGAAAACTTAATGTTGGTCCTAACCAATTGCCTTCGCACGTATGGTTGTAGACCACATCAATGATCACTTCAAAACCGGCTTGGTGAAGTTCATCAACCATACGTTGAAATTCAAATACTTGGTGTTGATTTAAGTAATCTTTGTGGGGAACAAAAAATGCTAATGAATTGTAGCCCCAATAATTAGACAGTTTTTTGTCGGTTAAAAACTGTTCTGAGACAAATTGCTGAACCGGCAATAATTCGATGGTGGTGATACCAAGTGCGCGGTAATGAGCAATCATTGCGGGATGACTGATGCCTAAAAAAGAACCTCGCAATGCTTTTGGCACTTTATTGTTTAGCTCAGTTAACCCTTTAACATGGCCTTCATAAATCACCGTGTTTTGCCAAGCGACAGGCACTCGCGGTAAGCGTGGCGCCGAGGGTGCAACCACAACGGCCTTAAACATCACATCGGCATTGTCTCTATCATCGAATGATAAGTCTTGTTTGGGATCATCAAGTTTGTAGGCGAAATGGCGGTCTGACCATGAAAATTGTCCGGTTAATGACCGAGCATAGGGATCGAGTAATAATTTATGATGGTTGAAACGATGACCAAACTGTGGCCGATAAGGCCCATACACCCGATATCCATAGACTAATCCGGCTTTCGCGCCTCTAAGATAACCATGCCAAACTTGGTGCTCGCACAAGGGTAAAGCAAAGCGTATTAATTCTTGATGACCATATTGATCAAAAATACACAGTTCAACTTTATCTGCGTTAGCTGAAAATAAGGAAAAGTTTACCCCATTATTATCGGGAGTTGCTCCTATAGGATAAATGCTTCCGGGTTCAATTCTATATTGTTCCATGGATTTCCTTTATACAACAAATTAACTTCCATTGAGTTATCAAACATCAAACATCAAAACTCAATGTAATAAAAGCGCCTCCATTGACAGTATCGCATTGAAAATCATCGTGCTATTAAAAAGTGATGTAAAATAAAAAAACTGTCATTTTTTTATTTTACATCAACTTTACGCTAACTTGTGAGGGTCACCACGCTATTATCACTACCGAATTCATTGGGCAGGTATTGATCGGCTGCGTGATCATTTTCCCATTCGGTGTTATCTAACAAGTAACGAAAATGATAAGTGCCGCCTTTAGGTAACCTTACTTTGGTTTTAAAACTCTGAGATTTTTTGATAAATTTCATTTCAATGGCTTGCCAGTCATTGAAATCGCCATGCAGTGACACCGATTTCACATCATTTCGTTCAAATTCAAATGTTACTTCCGCTTCATCTTTAGTTTTAAAGTATTTTTTTGTTAGCATGTTATTCTCCATTAATTAATTATCAATCGTTTATTAATCATTTGTTAATCATTTATTAATCGCTTATTGGTCATTTGTTAACCATTTAAGCTCTGCTTTATCTAAGTGCAAAAAATAACAACTTCGCACCAACGGTGAGCTTTATTCGTTTAAAATAGCTGAATTATGTTTCAACAAGATGACATGTGCAAAAATCAAACCACAAAAAAACGTATACAAAACAAATTAATAAAAATAGTCTCTGCCAGTTTTTCGTGCTATTTATTTATCCATTTAATTGTTTTATTTCATGACAGAGAGAGTTCAAAATGAGTTTAGTTAAGCAACTGGCCGAGCAAGTCGGGTTTTATTCGAGTTACACCGGAGCTTTTGGTGATCACGTTGTGGTCAAAGAGCAAGCACAACGCGCTTTGTTAACCGCTATGGGCTATCAATTAGATGAACACGCATTAGTTCAATCTATCACCGACTTAAGTCAAAGCCAATGGCGAAACATGCTACCCCTTGTGCATGTAGCGAAACTAGAGCAACAGCAACATTTCATCAAAATAAGTTTACCTAAAACAGCTGTTGACCAATTAACCTGGAAGATCATCACTGAATTAGACGTTGAAATAGCGGGCGGTATTAACCTTACCGATCTGCAACTTATCGATGAAATACAGTTCGATGATGAGCGATATTGCCATTACCAACTGCCCTTACCGGCGCTTGCGTCAGGCTATCATCAACTTACGGTTACCCTTGGTGAAAACACGGCTGAATGCTCACTGATTTTTGCCCCAAAAACCTGTTACAGCCACCAACAAGCCAGTGAAAATAAAATGTGGGGCTACACCGCTCAACTGTATTCTCTGTGTAGTGACACCAATTGGGGTATCGGCGATTTTACCGATTTGAATAGCTTAATCGAAAAATCCGCAGAGCAAGGAGCTTCGGCAGTAGGGATCAACCCGTTACATCCGCTGTATCAGAATAATCCGGCACATCGAAGCCCTTATTCGCCATCGAGTCGCTGTTTTTTAAATCCATTGTATATTGATGTCACCGCCATTGTAAACTTCGCGCAATGTAAAAAGGCGCAAACCATGGTGAATAGCATCGCCTTTCAAGACAAAATCACCCAGGTTAAACAATCTGAGTTGGTTGATTATCCAGCCGTCGCTGAGCTTAAATTCGACATTATTGCGCTATTATTTGAAGATTTTTATCATCATAGCGCTAGGTCATACGCTAGCGAAGCCGAAGAATTCTCGCAATTTAAGCAACAACAAGGGCAAGATTTACTACGATTTGCTACGTTTGATGCCTTGTATGAGCACTTCCGTGCCATCGATGAACACGCTTATGGCTGGACCCATTGGCCGAAAGCTTATCAACAACCGGATAGTGATGAGGTTATTGCCTTTCAACAAACACATGCACAACGTATAGACTATTTTTGTTTTGTCCAGTGGATAGCTCATCGCCAGTTACACGCGGTTAAGCAAACCGCACAGGCTAAGAATATGCCCGTCGGCTTGTATCTTGATTTGGCTGTTGGTTGTGATGGCTCAGGGGTCGAGGTATGGTCTGATCAAGCGTTATATGTCGCTGGTGCTTCTATTGGCGCGCCACCCGATGGCATGAATCCATTTGGACAAGGTTGGGGTTTAGCACCTCTTAACCCAGTAGAGTTGCAAAAACAAGGATATCAGCCCTTGGTTAAAGCACTCCGTTGCAGTATGCAATATGCTGGTGCATTACGCATTGACCATATTTTAGGCTTAATGCGTCAATATTGGATAGCGCCCGGAATGCAAGCTGATGAAGGTGTTTATATCACCTTTCCTTTAGCGGACATTTTGCGTGTGATCGCGTTAGAATCTCGTCGTAACCACTGTCTGGTGATAGGTGAAGACTTAGGAAATGTTCCTGACGGATTTACCCAAACCATGCAAGATGCTGGGTTATTATCATTCAAAGTACTCTTTTTTGAACGTTGGCCGTCAGGTTTATTCAAACGTCCTGAGGAATTTCCGGTTCAATCCGTGGTGACTGTGTCTACCCATGATACCGCCACGTTAACTGGCTGGTGGCAAGGACGAGATTTACAATGGCGTCAAACGTTAAACCTGTACCCCAATGAAGAAGCAGCTCAAGAAGAGAAAAATTCACGAAATGGCGATAGACAAATGCTGATTGCGGCATTAGACGACTTAAAGGTAATTGATATGGAAAATTCGCCTCAACAAGAACCTGCCGAAATGAATACTGAATTGAGCGTAGCAGTGCAAAAATATTTGGCGACGGCGCCCAGTCATCTGCAATTAATTCCCCTTGAAGATGCTATTGAAAGCCAGGAGCAAGTAAATATTCCGGGGACTATCGATCAGCACCCGAATTGGTTACAAAAATTACCGGTTTCACTAGAAGACTTCTGGCAAATAAATTCGGTGCGGAAAATTGCCCAGGCAATGAATAAAGCACGACCGAAATAAAGTGATCAACTGATTTCATTCATAAACTTGTCTGTATTCAAGTTGTTATACCAATTTCACTAAGTTTCTTCCCACTCAGTAAAATTGGTATTATGGGTTTGTTGTTAGGGTTGTGTCTAGTGGCAGAGGTTAAATTACAGGCACAAAAAAACGAAGGATGAATAAATCATGCTTCGTTTTTTTAGCTTAGGGTATAAGTTTAACTTATACAGCTAAAACGTTTTCTGCTTCTGGGCCTTTTTGACCTTGCTTAACAGTGAACGTTACCGCTTGACCGTCAGCTAGAGTACGGAAACCGTCTCCAGAGATAGCGCTGAAGTGAACAAACACGTCAGGACCATTTTCTTGCTCAATA
>JBAHZW010000098.1:0-14996 GCA_037132835.1 Colwellia sp.
CTCAACTATCTTTTCTTCTTCAACACTATCAACGCCATGTAATAAGGCATCAATCTCGTCTTGGGATAATAAATCACTCACTCAATAGTCTCTTCTTAGTTTTCTATATAATTGTATAGTTAGCGGATATACTTAATACCAATTCCACTAAGTTTCGTCCCACTCAGCGAGATTTAAAAGGCTTAGAGGCAAGGCGTTGATTGAAGAGAATGGTTATTCAGGAGAATAAGCTCCTGCATTCTCTAAGAAGCTACGTCCCTGTAGCGTCCTTGTCGAAATCAATAACGCAGCATGTAAGCCTTTTAAAATTGCCCTTTGGGAGCTAATTTAATGAAAATGGTATAACTCATTATTGCATGACAAAAGCGGTGAAAAGTACTTTTTCTACCGTTTGATTACCTGCAACATCCGTCATAACTCGCTGTATCGATACTAATGATTGTTGCTTCAAAGCATCTTTCCCTACACTGGTAGCTAAATCCTCAGCATTAGTACGTGAAAATACCCCTAACAAAGTACTTTCAATTAATGGGATATGCATTTTAACATTCGCCTCATTTTCACCACCGCGAACAAGTAATTGCACCCGTATTTCAACAAAACGGTCTCGTGTTCTCCCCGGAATATTAAAACGAAAAGCCCTAGGCATAGGCACATATAAAGCAAGCTCTTTTCTGCCACCTAGATCAGCGCTTTCACTACCGCCACTATCAATATCTAACGCGCTATCAAGCTCTGTTGGGTTGGTATCACTCCCCATAAAAAAATAAGTACCCGCAACACCAAGTAACACAACAACAACAGCAATTGCAATGATGATTATCATCAATTTTTTCTTTTTGCCTGATGCCAACTCGCCTTCTTTTATGTCTGCCATGATAATCCTCAATATTTACAACCATTCACCGCCAATAATGGTAATGAATGATTACCTAGTAAGTCTTGGTAGACTATAGCCTTGAAAAGTCTTTGAGCCAATGTGTTTGATCAACTTCTCTGCACTTTAGCCAATTAAACGTAGTAATCTACACCCGTTGCAGGAGAATTAAACGATTCTGCTGAAAAAATGTGCTCTACATTGTGATCGTCTTGTTTTGATAGCGGTGATTGACTATCACTATTGTGTGCCAAATGATTTCCGTCATTGCTTTGCTGTTGATTTTGCTGCTCAACATTCGTTGAACCAACATCAACACCTTGTTCAGCAAGCATTTCTTTTAATTTATGCATATTCTGATCTAGTGCCTCTTTTGCTTGTTGGTTCTGAACCACAAAGTTAACGCTTGCTTGTTCACCTTGCAAATTAACACGCACCTGCATATTACCAAACTCAGGTGGGTCAAGCGAAATATCAAATTGTTGTAACTTCTGACTAATCATCACCATCACTTTATCTTTTACCGCATCAGTGAAGTCTTTTTTAAGAAGTGAAAATGTTTCCTGCTGAAGTTGTACATTGTTTTTTTGTATTTGTGCAGTATCACTAGCCACATTATGATTTAACGCTTCAAATGATTGATACTCCATATAAGCATCAGAATTCTGCTTTGTTTGTGTCAAGGCTATTGTTTGCGCTTGTAAATCAGCGGTAGTTTGCGCTGAAACAATGCCCTTAGTCGCTATTTTTAGCCCTTGCTCTATAGGATTTTCTTCTGCCAAACGTTTTGAATCAAAGTTATCCTTGGTCGCATCGATGAGACTTTGCTGTTCATCAGTCAACAACTGCTCTACCTTAGCTTGCTGCGACAGTAGACTTTCTGCACTCACTTTATATAGCAAGTCACTTTGAGACTTCACTAAAGCACTCTCTTTTGTGCCCAGTGGACTGACATCACCTTTTTGCTGCATTAAAGTATTATTTTGAAGCATTTCCCGAGCGTTTAACTCCTCTTTTGAAAAGGACTTTAACTTATGTTCAAGTGAAATCGAGGAAGGTTTTTTCTCCTCAGACAGCTCACTTTCATTAACGTCCTCCACTACAGTGCTGCCATCACTCACTGGACTTATTGTCAGGTTGGTAATTTGCTGATTATTTGAACTCTCTGCTGAACCCGTTAGGGTTTGATCACTGGTATAAAGTAGGGAAATAAATTGCTCAGATTCAGTTAACGCTTCACTGTCTACTATCTTTTCTTCATTCGTTTCTTGGCTTAATGAGCTAGGTTCCGAGTCATTTTCTTGGCAGCTCTCTTCACCCTTCGCATCAGTATTGCCGTCATTGGCAATAGCACGACCATGCGTTGCCGCTTCAGTTTCAGAGGCTACTTGCGCTGACTTATCACCGGTGACTTTTCCCTCATCCATAACATGTTGATCAACGAGATCAGAAAAACCAGACTCTTTAGGGCTTTCACTCAAAGGCCCCAAAGAATCTTTAGCTTTTAAATCAGCATCTTGCGGTAAAAAACTAGGTAAGGAATTTACTGTTTTCATAAGTATCCCAATAGGTTAACTGGCCAAAAAAATAGCAACACCACAGTGTATTCATAATTATTATAGGATGATTTTATTGATCAACTTTCATAATGTACTTTGCAACGTCACTTTATTAGTTAAACAAAGCAATAATCGTTCCAGTTACTCAAATGGAATTTTTTGGTCAAAGAACTTAACGTCTTGGTCGGCGAATATACTGCTGGGTGGCTATTTCATCAAACATTTTTTGTTCTATTTTATCCGCTGCCGCGGCCATTATTTTCAAACGTTTATCACGCAATAGTTCCACCGCTTTCACTTTTTGTCTTTGTTGAAGCCAAAGGCTTTTACTTTGCTCTGCTAAGGCCTTTGCTTGACGCATGGCTAATTTAACTTGCTCTGAAGCGGTATCAAGTTTTGCAATAAAATCATGGTAATGACTGTAAGTGGCACTATCTATACCTTGCTCGGCACGCTGAGTTAAGCGTTTCATGTATTCTAAGCGGTAATCAGCAACGCCTTGTAAGCGGGTTATATTTTGTTGATATTCATTTTCAGCAAGCTTTAATTGATCAGCACAACGTTGTTCGTTGTCCTGTTCATACCTTAAAATGGTATTAAGTTGTTTCATTGCCATGGTGAATACTCTTTTAGCCAAGCGCTACTGTTATTTAATAAAAGGGGTCATTATTATTACTAACGTTATGGATTATTTTTTTGTTGGTTGTGGATTATTCTGTGCATGTGCTGCAGCAATAATCTCTTTTAGCTGAGCAATGCTTTGATCATAAGGGATAACTTCATTAATTTTTTGCTGTAAAAAGAAGTTTATCACCGGCAATACATTAATGGCTTGATCAATACGAGGATCAGTACCTTTGGTATATGCCCCTATCGCAATGAGATCTTTATTTTGCTGGTAAAGTGCGTACATTTGTTTTAACTGCTTCGCTAATTCTTGATGTTCATCACTGGTGACCATAGGCATTACCCGTGAAATAGACCCTTCAATATTAACCGCGGGGTAATGCCCCGCATCGGCAAGCTCTCGAGATAAAACAACATGGCCATCTAAAATGGCACGTGCAGCATCGGCAATAGGGTCTTGTAAGTCATCGCCTTCCGTTAATACCGTATAAAAGGCCGTTATAGACCCCTGTCCTTCACCACCATTACCCGCCCGTTCAACCAATTGGGGGAGTTTAGAAAAAACTGACGGTGGGTAACCCTTAGTCGCAGGCGGCTCGCCTACTGCTAAGGCTATTTCACGTTGTGCTTGGGCATAGCGTGTTAATGAATCAAGTAATAGCAATACATTCAATCCCTTATCACGAAAGTACTCACTAATTTGCACGGCTGTTTCACAACCTTTAAGGCGCATTAAAGGAGAGTTATCGGCTGGTGCGGCAACAACAACTGCGCGCTTACGCCCTTCTTCACCTAAAATTTCTTCAATAAATTCTTTGACTTCACGGCCACGCTCCCCCACTAAACCAACGACGATAACATCAGCAGTAGTGCCTCGTGTCATCATGCCCATAAGCACACTTTTACCCACACCTGAGCCCGCAAAAAGTCCCATTCGCTGACCTTGACCAATACTAATAAAACTATTGATTGAGCGAACACCAACATCAAGTACTTTAGTAATGGCTCGTCGTGACAAGGGATTCATCGGTTTATTGTCAGGGTGATAGTCATCATCAGATTTGATAGGCCCTTTACCATCAAGGGGCTTACCGACACCATTGACAACCCGTCCAAGTAAGTCCATCGACAAAGGTATTTTCGCTTTACTGGAAATAGGTAATACGCGTGCGCCAGGCATAACGCCCTTGAGACTTTCCTCTGGCATTAAGTAGGTAATATCTTGTGCAAAACCAACAATTTCTGCCAGTAAGTCGCCCTGCGTGGTTTCGACCAAGCATTGGCTACCAACATGTGCTTTTACGCCAACCGCCTCAAGGGTTAAGCCAACAACACGTACTAATCGCCCCGCAACGGGAGCGTTAAACGGGTGAATAAATTGCTGGCTTTTTTTTAAACGCTCGGCTAAGCGTACACTATCAACCATAAGACTTACTTACCTTAAAAGAGATCTAAACTAAACAGGGGAATACTGAAAATATTGAACAGAACAGTATATTACCCAGACAAGGTCATACCGCAATTTTACCATCAAATGAATCAAGTTACGTCTGATGTAAAGCATCCTGCAAGAAAGGCTCTAGCACTTGCTTCAATCTTGTTTTCATTTGCAAATCAATATTTGAGGTGCTGTTTTCTATTTGGCAACTACCCTGAGAGATTTGTGGGGCGGGAAGTAAACGCCAGCCTTGCTCGGTAATGTGTTCAACACCAAATTGACTTTCCACCAGCTTAATATCATCAGGGTTTAAACATATTTGTGTGTGCGCATCACTGCTAGGTAAGCTTTTTATACCCATAGCGATTGCCGCCATTAAAATGTCAGGGTTGGTTTTTGCTTCGTGCAAAACCACCGCCTCGGTAAGTTGTAATACTAGATTGAGTATTTGCTCTTCAACATTTTTATCAACACGCGCTAACGGTTGATGTAATTGTGCTATTAAATCTTTCCAGCGAGTACTTTCTTGATCGATTTGCTCTTTTCCCAAAACGATACCTGCTTCGGTGCCTTCTTCAATACCTTGCAATTTACCGGCTTCAACACCTTGTGCTTTACCTTCTTCATAACCTTTGGCAAAACCTTCTTCTTTACCCTGATGAAAGCCTTCTTCACTTGCTGCTTGCCTAATTTCTTCAATTTCTTGGGCGGTGAGGGGTTGTGGCTCAGCCTCTTCTGGCTCAGGTACCTCATAAACCCAGTGTTTTTTCTGACCTAAAGCATTGGTTTTATCTTTATCTTGCTCACTCACTTGCACTTGAACATCGGGTAAAGCCCAAACATCTGGCACAATTTCTTTTGACGCTTTTATAACCTTCACAAACGGTGTCGACATTATTATTCCCTACAGCTAACTACTTAATGGTTGATTTATAAAAATTCATCGCCACCACCACCGCCAAGCATAACCTCACCTGCGTCAGATAATTGTCTAGCAATCGCTAGAATTTCTTTTTGCGCGATTTCAACTTCACTAATGCGTATTGGGCCCATGGCTTCCATATCGTCAAGCATCATTGCAGCTGCACGTTTAGACATATTACTCATGATTTTTTCTTTTAAGGCTTCATCGGTACCTTTAATCGCTTTCATTAAGACTTCTTGCTGTACTTCACGAAGTATCGCTTGCATACCGCGATCATCCACATCGATAAGATTTTCAAAAATAAACATTAAGTCTTGAATTTGTTGACTCATTTCTTCATCATTTTCACGAATTGAGTCCATCAACAGGCCTTCAATATTCGTCTCTAAATGGTTCATGATATCGGCAGCCGCTTTTAAGCCACCCATTTTCGCTGCTTGCGCGCCCGCTTGACCCGCAAACTGTTTCTCCATTATTTCATTGAGTTCTTGTAATGCTGCTGGCTGCACTTCTTCTAAATTAGCAATGCGCATCATCAAATCTAAACGTACATTATCAGTAAATTGACCTAAGATGTCTGCTGACTGCTCTGCATCAAGGTAAGATAATACAATGGTTTGAATTTGAGGGTGTTCATTACGGATAATATTAGCAACTTGTTTAGAGTCCATCCATTTCAATGAGTCTAAGCCCTTAGCGCCACCGCCCATGACAATTTGGTCAATCAAATTACCCGCTTTATCTTTACCCAATGCTGCCGTTAACGCTTTACGCACAAAGTCTTCACTTCTAAAACCAATAGTAGAGAACTTCTGAATATCTTGAATAAATAGCTTATGCACCGCAGTAATTTTTTCTTGAGTAAAGTCATCCATTGCGGCCATAACAGTACCCACTTGCTGTACTTGTTTTGGTTCAAGGTGCTTTAATATTTGTGCCGCATCTTCTTCAGATAAACTCAATAATAAGATGGCGGCTTTTTCAGTGCCATCTAATCTTTCTACGTCATAGCCCCTTGGGGGCGCGGTTAATAAACCGGCTTCATCTTTCTCATCACTCATCTTCGTTCAACCAACTTTTAACTACTTGCGAGGATAACTCAGGCTCATTAGCAACTAAGGCACGAACCGTTTTTAAAATATCTTCATCTCGATGCAGATCAGGTAACTGTAGACTGCCGTCTGGGGCAAAACCTACTGCATCTACATCAAACTCTGACGTTAACATATCCATCGTTTCATCACCTAAATCAATATGGCCATCAAGTGACTTATCACCGTAATCGTCAGGGGTTTGCTCAGGGTAGATTAAACGTTTCAACATAGGACGCACAACCGCTAGAATTAAGACAATAATAACTAAAGCCCCTAGCACTAACTTCAGTGTCTTAATAAACCAAGGCTCCTGCCACAGTGGTAAGACGACCACCTCGCCAAAATCAGGGCGATTAAATGGAATATTTATAACCTCTAAAACATCACCACGTTGTAAATCAAAACCGACACTGCCTTGCAGAATACGGCGAATACTGGCAACTTCAGCCGCTGACCTTGGCACTAGAGCCGCTGTCTGCGTGCTTGCTTCACCGTCAACAGGCGGGGGAACTACACCCGCAACATAATCAAGCGCTACAGAAACACTGACACGTTTAACAACACCTGTTTGTTGCTTAGTATGGCTAATCGCTTCATCGAGTTCATAATTTTTTGTTGACTCTGAGTGCCGACGACTCGGCATACTTTTCTTTTGAGCGCCAACCGCATTTTCAGGAATAATCGACTCAACGGGTGGTTGATTGCTTAATGCACCAGGAATACCACCCAGTATACCGCCAATGTTAGTGCTTTCAACACTCATTTCACTGCGCAGTGCCGGCAAGTCTGAATTATAACGTCGCTGAGTTTCTTCTACGTTAGTAAAGTCCATGGTAACCGCTACTTGCGCGGTATAATTACCAAGGCCAACAACGGGAATAAGAATGCTATCAATCTTTGCCATGTACTCTTGTTCACGCTTTTGCTCAATTTCAAACTCATTGCGTGAACGAGCTGAAAAAGAATCTTGTGAGCCAGAGTTAAGTAAGCGGCCATTTTGGTCGGTAACCGTGACACGGTTTGGGCTCAAGCCCTGTACTGCTGAGGCAATAATATCAACAACCGCATCAACTTCTTCATCCGATAATATTTTACCGCGCTGCATGGTCAAGACCGCAGTAGCAGAGGGGTTTTTTTCACGACGGGCAAAAACATTTTCACGGGGTATTGCCAGCAAAATTTTAGCTCGTTGAATACTGCGTAGTTGCTCGACGGTTTGCGCAATTTGTTGCTCACGACTATATTTTAATCGTTCGCGCTCAAGGCGTTGGCTAACACCAAAGCCCATATCTTGCATTAAAATATCTTCGCCCAGTGATGGAGCGTTGGTTAAACCCTCACGAGCCAATAATAATTTAATATCTTGATACTCGTCAGTAGGAACAGAAATAGTATTGTTGTCTTGACGATAGTCAACTTGATTAGCATCAAGAATATCCATCGTTTTGATCAATTGTTCAGTGGGCAGTTTAGACAAGTACCGATATTCTGGCTCATTGGCTAATATAATAACAAATACCGCAATGGCTAAACAAATAGCTAAAGCAACAACAATGGTCATTTGTCGTAAAATATCAATATTACCTAAGGCCGCAGCAAAACCTGATTTTTCTTCTTCCAGACCCATATCATCAGCTTCATGTGCGAGCATATCGCTGTTTCCTGCGGTAACCATTGCGTTTTTCTCTGACACTTTACTTCTCCACTGCACTGTTTTTATCACAAGGTAATTTATTGATGAGTATACCTACGACACGATAACTTGAATGAAACATAACGTGTCTATGGCGCTCTTTACTAAAAAGGTAAAGTAACGCAGCTATTGTTGCGTTTAGAGCAACTAATTACACCGGCATGCTCATTATTTCTTTATAGGCTTCAACAAATTTATTTCGTATTTGTACGGTTGCATCTAACGCTATCCCTGATTTAGACGAAGCGACCATGACCTGTGCAAGCGTCACGCTAGTATCACCCATTTCAAAGGATCTTCTCTTATCACCTGCATCCGTTTGTAATTCATTAACACTGTTCAAGGCACTCGTTAGCATATCACCAAAGTTACTGCTTGATTCATTGATTTTTCCAACGCTGTTTGCAGGAATACCATTAACACCTATAGAATCTAAGCCAACGCCGGGTAATTTATTACCCATAGCTTGTAACGACATACTTTGCATTTGGCTATACAGAGAATTGCTTTTGATATCCATAGTACGCTCACTTTTGTCAATTTATTTACGTTTAATGTTGTTATAACAGTGATTCTGCAAGCATAGTGCCAATACCTTGTTTTTTATTTAGACTCAGACTATTACACATAAAAAAGCCAAACATTTCCATAGGTTATGTTTGGCTTCGCTATAAATATTAATTATTTAATATTATTTAATCGTCGAATTAAAGCGGTAGTTCATCAAGCTATGCGGGTATTTCAATACCTGAATCACGCATTTTAGCCATTTTATAACGCAAAGTACGTGGGCTTATCCCTAAACGATCTGCGACCGCTTTTCGGCTACCCTGACATGCCTGTAAGGTATCCAAAATAATTTGATGTTCTTGTAATTTCAATTCGCTACCCAGCTTATCTTCCAAAGCCATTGACGTTACAGGCTCTGCCACCGTGATAGTATCAAAATTTTCAATAAGTAAGTCACTGGCATCGATGAGATCATTGCTGCGTAATATAAGCGCTCGTTGGATTACATTATCTAATTCTCGTACGTTACCTGGCCAATGATAAGCATTAAGTTTGCTGCGTGCTGCCCCCGAAAACTCAGGTATATTTTCGCCACTTTTTTGACAGTGACGACTAACCAGATGCTGTGCAAGCACAAAAATATCATCAATACGTTGCGCTAACGGTAACCAAGTGAGTGGAAATACGTTAAGTCGGTAATAAAGATCTTCACGAAAAAAGCCATCCTTAACCGCGGCTTTTAAGTCTCGGTTACTTGTTGCAATAACACGCACATCAAGACTAATGGTTTTTCTTCCCCCTAAACGCTCTACTTCGCGCTCTTGTAAAACCCGTAATATTTTTGCTTGTAAGCCTAAATCCATCTCGGTTATTTCATCAAGTAAAATGGTGCCACCTTGCGCTTGTTCAAACTTACCCGGACAAGCCTGTATCGCACCAGTAAAAGCGCCTTTTTCATAACCAAACAGTGTTGCTTCCAGCATATTCTCTGGGATTGCCGCACAATTTATCGCAACAAATGAGCCACTGCTTCGTTTTGAGTGGTTATGAACGTACTGCGCTAAAACTTCTTTACCAGAGCCACTTGGACCAAGAATCATCACGGAAGCATCGGTACTGGCTACTTTTTTCGCCAAGCTAAGTAATGCTAATGACTGCTTGTCCGCTACAATAGGCTTATTCATCTCCAC
This sequence comes from Colwellia sp., assembly GCA_037132835.1. Classification (GTDB taxonomy): domain Bacteria; phylum Pseudomonadota; class Gammaproteobacteria; order Enterobacterales; family Alteromonadaceae; genus Colwellia. Next base: position 9,914 of record JBAHZW010000098.1, read on the forward strand.
AATTTCAGGCGGAATATATTGACTGACCATGTTGAGTAAAACTTGTGGGGCAAAAGGCTTAGCAATATAATTACAAGCACCATCTTTCATTGCCTGTACCGCATCATCTATGGTGCCATAGGCGGTCATTAACAAGACGGGTAAATTATCATACTGACGTTTAATACTGTTTAATAAAGATAAACCTGTCATGCCGCCCATTTGTACATCACTGATCACAATATCAACTTGATGAGTTTTCAACAAGAGCAAAGCAGCTTCACCAGAATCCGCTTCAACACAGTGATAGCCCGCCAATAAAAGTGTATCGACCAGTGCTTCACGCAAGCCGGCATCATCTTCAACAACGAGGATTTTATGTTCAGTCATTAGCACTCTCCTGCTTGATTATTTTTTATTAACTTATCTTGTTCTGACACCCTAGCGTTTTCTAACAGAGGCAACGTAATAACAAAGTGTGCGCCCACGTTACCTTCGTCTAATAAACGCACTTCACCTTGATGTGCATCCACCACAGATTTAACAACAGACAAACCCAGCCCAGTGCCTTTACTGCTTGAGGTATAAAAAGGCTGAAAAACTTTTTCTCTCATTTTTTCATCAATGCCAGGTCCATTGTCCTTAACACTCAAATAGAGGTTATTGGCTTGGCTATACACTTGAATGGTTATCTGTGGGTCAAGGGTATTGTTAGCACTCATGGCATGTAAAGCATTGTGTAATAAGTTTTGAATAGCACCCGTTAAAGCGCTTTTATTGCCTAGAATGTAAAGTTCATTATCCGCTCGTTGAACTTTTACCGTAACTGATGCTTTCGTTAATAACGCATCCATGGAAGCAACGGTATCTGTAATCAGCGTATTGACAGGTAAGGGAGATACAACTTGTTCCTTACCACTTTTAGAGAACAACAGCATATCATTCACTTGTTGCTCTAAATCATTTAAACGGTCATTCAATTTATCTTGAAATTTAAGTCGAGCCTTTTCGGGTAATTGGGTGGTTGTTAAATTTTGACCATACAATATAGCTGCCGACAATGGCGTACGTATTTGGTGAGCAAGGGTAGAAACCATTTTCCCTAAGGAAGAAAGGCGTTGCATTTGTGAAATTTTATCTTGCAGTAAACGCGTTTCGGTTAAATCAGTGATCATAATCAACTGACCGGGTTGTGCGCCTAAGGTGGTAATTTCCAACTTGACTCGGCGACCATCTTTAAGTGAAATTTCATGCCAATCCCCCTCTCGTGGGGTGAATGAACGTGCAATAACATTAAACCAAGGCTGCCCTAATATAGGCTCATCAAGTAAATCTCTGGCAACTTTATTTATTTTTACCACAATACCATTGCCATCAAGCATAACTAAACCTGTCGGCATAACATCTATCAGTTGATCGGCTAATAAATTAGCATTGGGTTGTTTTTTTGTGCTATATGGGAGCGTAAAACTTATGGCAGCGTCTTGCTTAACCTCAGTGCGCTGGGCGACTTGCTTTCTTAACGAGGCGAGCTCACCGAGAAAACTTTCCTGCTCAAGCTGAGGAGCAACTAAAAAGGGCTTGTTTCTGCCAACCACATTCATTGAACTCAACGTACTATTCACGTGTGCTTCAATAATATGAGGAATTGCAGGGGATATTGCTTGTGCCGTAACATGTGCCATAACTTATGCCTTATTATAAGTACTCACTAAAACTATCTAGTACTTACAAAGCATTTACTATGCCATTATTATTTTAAGTTAAAATCAATTACTTAGGTTGTTTTCATGGGGTTTTATCATTCTCAAACGCTGTCAATCTATTGACCTTATCTTTGCTAATGACTTCGCTACGTCACTCAATACCGTAACTATTTTTAGGGATTAAGCAATCACTATCCCGGCTTGTGCAAATCATATTTACGCATTTTTTCAACTAATGTGGTTCTACGCATGCCGAGGGTTTCTGCCCCTCTAGCAACCACATAATCATGCCGACTTAACGATTGTTTGATTAAAGAGACTTCAAGATCCGCTAAATGCTCTTTTAAGTTAATGCCGTCATGAGGTAATAAAGCAGCATCAATAGCATTTTGTCCGTTACTCCCCCCCTGCTCCGTAAAGCCATTTGCTGCATTGCCCTCTATACCCTCCTCCTCTTCGTCATCATCAGCACCCGAAAAAAGTCCATTAATCACATCTTGTTCTTGTAATTCTTCAGGGTACTCTGGGGTATAAGCCTGAACATCAACATGCTGATATTTATAAGGTAGCTCAGCAACATCAACAATTTGATCACCAAACATAATTAACATTCGCTCGATTAAGTTTGATAACTCTCGAACATTACCGCGCCAGGGATGGTCCATTAACGACTCCATCGCTTGGTCAGTAAAGCGAACAGTTTTACCTTGTTCACGCTCTAAGCGAGACAGCAGCTCTTTTAATAACAGTGGAATATCTTCTTTTCGTTCACGCAATGCGGGGGTTTCAATAGGAAACACATTCAAACGATAATATAAATCTTCTCTAAAACTACCGACTTTGATCATTTCTTCTAAATCTTGATGGGTAGCCGCAATAATACGCACATCGGCTTTAATACTTTTACTGCCACCGACTCGCTCAAACGTACGTTCTTGTAATACACGTAATAATTTTACTTGCATCGGTTGAGGCATATCACCTATTTCATCTAAAAATAGCGTACCGCCTTCCGCCAATTCAAAGCGACCTTTTCGTGTTGAAATAGCCCCCGTGAAAGCACCTTTTTCATGACCAAACAATTCACTTTCGAGAAGTTCCGCAGGGATAGCGCCACAATTAATGGGAACAAAGGTGCCTTTCGCGCGTTCAGATAAATCATGAATGTTTCGAGCCACAACTTCTTTACCCGTACCAGACTCACCAAGCACCAGCACACTCGCGGGTGTTTTGGCTACTTGCTCAATTAAAAAACGCACTTGCGCCATTCGTTCACTACTGCCAACAAGGGATCTAAACAATGCCGATGAATTAAGTTTAGCGCCACGTCGGGGTAATTTATTATGGTATTGATGACAATGGTGAATAAGCTCGGTCAGTTGGGCATAATTCAATGGCGTAGCAAGCGTACCAATAACATTCACCTTCTGGGCTAAAGGCTTAACGTCGAGAACATCATGTAAAATAAAAGGCAGGCTCGGGTGAGCTTTAATTAATCGGGCACAATCCTCATTAACATTACCCGTTAAAATAACCGTTAAGAGGTTATTACCCACTTTTAATACTTCAGGGGCTTGCGCTTGTGAGCAATGAATAAAGTGCTCACCAACAAAAGCAAGTACAGTGCACAATTGCTGACTTCTATCGGCATCATTATCAATGACTAATATTTGTTTATGAGTTATTAATTGTGGTACTACCACTGAACTATCACACATATTTACTGTTTCGCTGTTTGATAAAGTACTATTTATTTATAAGGTTACAGCAATTCTAATCCTTAACTTATAATAATCAACAAAAACTTGACACCTGATCGTCATTAATTTGTCGTGTTATCTAATCCCGTTAATTCGTCTGCGCATTAAAAAGAATAAACGCGTTATGCTCGGGTGAGAAAACGCAACAATCTCATAATATTTTAACTTAAAATCAATAACTTACTAAAATCACAACTGTTTAGTCATAAGCCAAACACTTTTATAAAATTAATCGCTAGCGATTGACCTCATAAAAATAGCACTAATAACAGTTAAAATAATTTTATTGTGTAATACTGCTTAGGCACAGTTCAGGTAAAACAATAGCAATATCATTACATTATTGCTCATTCATGCGCATTTTTCAGGTTAAAATATATCATGGCCACATTGCTCTCAATCTCAAGTGTAGGCGATTACTCAACAGCGCCTTTACCCTAAGGGTAGACTAGAACACAAACTTATTGAAAGGATATAACACAACGATTATAATTTACCACGACTATATAAAGACTATCAAAACCTTGACGCGAACCATAAAATAATAAATATAATAGTTTAAATTCATTAACTTAAATACAAAAAAATCAACATTGAACTTTTGGCATAAAAAAAGCATAAGTAAAAAACAATAAACTTAATCACTATATTTTAATAAATAGGATAATAAAATGTTAATCATAAATGGCACAGCTGAATTAATGCAGGATAATCAAGAGTCAACCAAAGGCGCACGACATGAGTTTAATATGTTTTCAAGGGAAATGCCTTTTGAACAACAAATTAGCCAAATAGAAGAATATTTAATGACTCGTGGCTGGGATAACATCGAAGTAATGAGTAATGGCGTTATCACCAATGCGGATGATGTTACCCATAGCATATTACAACAAGCTTACCAAAAAGCATTAAAGGAAGGCTTTGCTGTAACCGTAAGCAAACAAGCACTCGCTTAGTACTCATTAGGGATCACAAAGCTACAATACCTTGGTCGCACCGCTATTATTTCAACCCGACAAGTTACCTATGTTAAAATTATAGCTAACGAGGAGGTGTCTATGACACATGCATCACTTAAAAAATATCAACAAGCAAGAAAGACCGCGGGTCAACAAGCTTCACCTTACCAGTTAGTTGCGATGTTATTTCAAAAATTATTAGATAACATCGCAACCGCCAAAGGTGCCATTGTACAAAATAACTTCGCTAAAAAAGGCAGTGAAATTTCAAACGCGATTGCTATTATAGCTGTTTTAGAAGGCTCTCTTGATTTTAAACAAGGGGGAGAAGTATCAAATAACTTAGCTTCCCTTTATCGATATTGTTCCGAGCAATTACTTATTGCCAGTGCAAATAACGATGTCAGTAAATTAGACCAAATTATCCAAACCCTTTTACCGATAAAAGCTGGCTGGGATGCCATTCCACTCGAAAATCAAAATCAGGTCAGTTTTTAACGCTTATGAACAGTAAACAATCACTTACACAAATAATTGACGTATCTCAACAGCTACTGTCGCACATACTTATGATACAAAATAAAGCTCAACAAACCGTGGGAGGGGTTCACATACTCGATAACGAAGCCGATAATCAATCGCCGAGCGATAAAGATAAAGATAAAGATAAAGATAAAGA
>JBAHZW010000146.1:0-12192 GCA_037132835.1 Colwellia sp.
AAGGAGAGTCTATGAGAAAAAGATTAAATAATTTGACTGATGGTGATCACTTAAGTTAATTTAAAACTGGCTCTACAAAATGGTAAAAAAAGCGATCAAAGTTTAATGGTATTGGGTGACCAAAGTCATGTTATTACGCATCAATATCATTTGCTGAAAGCTTCTCTATAAAATCTATTTTGCAGACTGGTAGGTGATTTTTTTCATTAAGCAATCGAGCTATTTCTTTTATGGGCTGAGAGTTGTACTGAATATTATGATTCTTACAAATAGTTTGGGTTTCATCTTCTCGTCTCGATAACCAATAGAGCTTAATATCATCTTTATTACAGTCATCACAGCGAATATATTTGTGCCTTTTTAAGTTCTGTTCTGATGTTTGAAACTCGTTACCACAATCGCAATTTATATTGAACTCTTCTTCTCTAGTCGAAGGTGGAATTGATATTGAGGTAGTGAGCTTGCCCTTACTTTTAAAGCTTAGCCATTGCTTATAGTATTCAATGTTATGTTTCAATGATTGTGGTGAAAAATCATCACAGAATGGACACAATAACGTTGAACAATCTTGCGGTGATTTTTGGAACATAATATCCCTTCCGGCATCAACGCAACTGGTACATTGGATATCACACTTAGTTAGCCAACCATTATAGTTTTTAAGTATTTTCCAAGCTCTATCTGTATTGTCCAGCCTATTTTGAGCACATTGCTGAGACAACTTATTGGTTGGAATACGGGGATTGCACTTATTACAACGGAGATGTTCGAATTTTGAAATATTCACTATGCCAGTTAGTTGCCTGACCGTGTGAGCAATGTTGCCCCATAAATGATTTTCTAGATGCTTAGAATCTTGTTTGCACTTCAGTTTTATGTAGTCCTTCTGCTTTACAATAGTATTCAAAGGGTAAAGATTTGATGGCGAGATATCAAAATCAAGCTCGTTCGTACTCGAAATTATTTCTTTTATTATTCGCCATGGAAGCTGCTTACCAAGAACAATGCTTAAATACTCTTTGCTGCCGATGAGGTGATGTTTAGTTATCTCGTTTAAATAACAAGTATTGCATTAATTACGGTTACTTTAGGTGTGTTGTTAAGTAATATTGGCTACAGTTAATAAATTTTTCTAAATATACGCATTGAAAAGGTCTACTTATGAAAACATACGATGTTGAGATAAGGGTTTCATTTGAAGCCAGAATTGAATATGAGTTTAGTCAAGATGAAATTTCAGATGCAGAAGATTGTATAGAAGATATGTTTGATCATCTAGAATCTGAACTAATGGACAGCATACCTAACTGCTTAATTTATTTTTGTGCTAAAAAAGTAAGCGCTAAAAATTTGTATTTAATGGAAGGCACATGTGAGTCAATTTTCAATTTTGATGAAAAAGATGTTGATTGCGAAGAGTTAATTGATGGTACTTTTGAATCCAATTTAAAGTCGATGAGATTAGTACTAGAGCATTCTTTTGGAGAATCTGGCTTTGATATTAATCTTACTCATTTTGAATGGCAGGATGATGAAGTTATTTGTGAATATAGTAATGATAACAAACAATGATGCTATATCATTCCCATATCGGTGTTTTTCAAGATCACTTTGAGGACAGGTGTTAAATTGTATCAATACTTGCTCCTGTAGTTATACCAAAAAGTGATCCACTGAAATCAATTATATCTCATTAAACATAGCTAAAATATCAAATAGATTGGGTCAACTTTCATTGCAAATAAGTGCTCTAAATGGATCTCGTTGAGATGCAATTTAACAAGATAGTTCAAAATCCCGTGTCACTATAAAATTTTTAACTCTCGACGCATTATACCTGATTCACCCTTTAGCCATGTGTTATCGAGCACTTTTGAGCTTAGATTAGTTTGGTTAGTATAAGGATAAGAATGTTCCTTTTTAGATGAAATACGAACTCCAGCGTTTTCAAATAAAATTAGAGCAACGATTGCTCCAAAAGAACTAACTAGCACTGGCATTTTATCGATCTCACCAAACTGCCGCACTCCCCAGGCAACCATTAACGAACTAATTACATCGGTAGTTAATTTGCTGTTCATGTTTTTCCTGCAATTAATATTTACAGCGTGTGCTAGCCAGGTGGTGGCAATCGCCATTTCACGTTGAAAAGAGTTGTCATCTCGGAAGTGAAAAGGTCCAATAAGGTTCCGTTGCTTGATGATGTACTGAGCATCAATCAACTGAGTGTAATTGAAACTATTCTTCAATATTTTGCCTGTTTGAGTACGCATTTCTGGCGAGAATTGGATATCAGGGATAGGATCTGGCCGACACATTTTAAAGCTCCTTTTGTTTGTTCAAAAATTAAAATTATAGAGTGTTTTAAGCCTAACGTAACAGGGGGTTTGGCTTATTATACAATTAACAATAAGTGTGTATTCATACTCTTTTCAAATACATACCATAGAGTGATTTACTCCTAGTATTTATCTATAAATCAAATCATCAAATCATCAAATCATCATATAAGAGTAATCCACATTTTTAATGTGCTTAAATAAAGCTGTAAATTTTAGTTTTTCACTTTTATATAGACATTAACTTTTTCAAAGAGCTAATGTCAACTATCGAAAAGGGGCTTCCGCAACTAAATTGCCACACTCAGTGATTTACTTCTCTGCTTCAAATTTAAATTCTTGGGTATATTGTTTACCTTTGCTCATAAATACCTGTTGTTAAGTTACAATGTAAGTTATTTAGCGTCTAGCAAAGCAGGGATGTTCAGTCTATGCTAATGAATTAGCTCCCTATGAATGTAACAAGGGTAGTGCATATTTACTTTGAATCCAACCTCGCTCGTCTTGGCTTTGTCTCACTTAGTGGTCAACTAATTTATATGCAGGCACGATAGTATGATCCAATCCACTTACATTATTCTCTCGAAAAGTTCAAAAAGCCACATAAAAACCACGCTTTTAAACGTCTTAAAGTGCCTTCCTGACCTTGGCAGGTAGTTATGGTAAACATCCGCTTTAAGCTGTGAGTTCACCTGTCGTTCATGTTCGATTCTTTAACGTTAACTTGAGCCTAATAGTCGTTTACCTTATCTAAATAATATTTTAAAAAAGTCAATTCTAGCGACACTCACTGTCTGTCCATCATTTATCATGTAGTTCACCTTCATAGGAGAGCTAAATGATAAATAAAAAAAGAACATCTACAGAATCTTTCCCAAGTGATTACCACATAGTTTATGCCGATGAATTATTAGCGCTCATTAAAGTAACCTCTAGAGCTGCATTTGATTACTTTTCAAAAAATGATGGTTGGTATGAAGATGTTACCAATTATAATGAACCTGAACAGCCTCTAGAAAGTACTCCTGATATTTTTATTGCCAATACAGAAGATGGAGATGTTTTTGTTTGTGACTTTCATAATAAGCGCTATTTATTAAATAACGAGCCATTTTCATTTTACAAATGGTTACAGTCATATCCGCAAATGATTAGTTGCTTAATTGATGTTGGACTTAAACATCATGTTTTAGCACTGGAACTGCATAATGAAGGATCAATATCAGATAAAGCATATGAAGATGCTGTAGAAGAACCTTGTGTTTTTTATGAAAGCGAAAGGTTGTCAACTTGTCCTCAAGCACGAAAAGCAATATTAACACTAGCACCTGACTTCATTACATATATATTAGATAGTGCCACTGATAATGAAAAATCGTTAGTTGTTCAAATAGATGGTGAGACGCTATGCTATTTTGAAGAAACAGCTAGCAAGCAACAACGAGAAATGGCATTAAAACAAGCCCCCCATATTATTCATCGCTTATTAAGCAGGACTCACCTTGAAGTAATAAGAGCACTAACCTCGCATAATAGCGAAGCTGAATTTGTGAAGTTGGCAAATAAACAGCAAAGGTTGAGTCTAATAGAAGAATATCCTGAAGTTATTGAAATTCTGTATTCAACATCAACTAAAAAAGAGCGATCTAGCGCAATAAATGAAGATGGTACCGTTATTCGTTTTTTTGAAGCCGTTAGCCAAGAAGAAAGAACGCAAGCGTTAAAGCAAACTTCACATGCAATTTTATACCTAAATGACGTAACTAAGCAGGAGCGCTTAATTGCTATTGCTCAAAATCCTTTCATTATTGGGAACTTGTCAGATATTACTTTTGATGAAATAACATTAGCTTTTCATTCAACTTGTGAAGATGGTTATGCTTTAAAAGAGATACCGTTTAAAAAACGCATAAATACCATGAACTCACTAGATGATGAACCCGTCATAAGCCAACAGCATTTTATCAATGCTATAACGCCAGAAAGGATGCCCAAGCGTGTTTTTTATAATGGAAACGACGAAGACTATGCATTGATTTTTCAATTTTGATGATGAAATTATTTTATTCAGTATGTGTTTGTTATTGTTTACCTTATTTGAAATTAGTAACCCTTACAATGTTGCGACATTAATTGTCGCTTAGGGTGTTATGCTAAGTCTATTGAAATTAATTAGGACTATTTATGAGTACCAGTACCATTGTTCGTCAAATCAGCATGTTGAAAATAATACCTAAATATCCAGGATCTGTATTAACTAAAGATTTGTACCAACGATTAATTGATGAAGGTTTCACTGTAACAAAGAGGACAGTAGAGCGTGACTTACTCAAATTATTTGATGTTATGGGGTTATTCTCTGACGATTGCCCTGAAGGAAATAAATGGAGTTATGTAAACCATGCACGGGAATTACTTCCTGCGCTATCACCAAATGAAGCGCTGTTACTATTACAAGCAAAAGCACTTCTCTCACATATTATGCCTGTTAAATCGTTATTAGCGCTTGAGCCTAGATTTGAAAAAGCCGCATCAACATTAGCTGAAAACAGTAAGTTTAAAGGTTGGCAGAAAAAGGTTCATATCGCTCCCAATGTTAGCCTTATTCAGAAGCATATTTCTGAAAAATTTCGAGAGATTGTTTATAACGCAGTATTAACTGGTGTCCAACTCAATATTAAGTTTAGTCGAAACAGTGGTGATCTTGTCGATACTATTGTTAATGCACATGGTTTGATTATTAAAGAGCACATGCAATACCTTGTTCACTCAAGAGGAGAATTACCTAACAAACTACGCCTCATTAAACTGCCCAATATTATTGCAGTAGAAAATAACTATACTGACAATCAAGCTTGCAGTGCCGATGTGGAAAATTTTATTCATTCAAATTCAGCAAGCTTTAAATTGAGTGCCAAACCTATAAAGGTAAAGTTAAAAATTGCAGGGCCAGCAAGGTTGTTGCTTGAAAATTCAAAGTTATCTGAAGATCAAATTATCGAATACTTTAAAGGGCATGAAGATCTTGAATGCGGTTTATTAACCGCAACTACAGACTTCACCCATGATTTTGTCCATTTTATCTTAGGGTATGGAAAATGGGTTGAAGTAGTCGAGCCTCAATGTTTAATAGATGCAATTAATGACAGAAAGTCAGGTAACATTTTTTAAGGGCCAAACGGTTAAGGAGCAAGTATGTACGTATTAGGAATAGATGTAGAGACCACTGGCTTATCACCTGACAATGACAAAATCATTGAACTGGGAGCAGTTGTTTGGGATGCCGATTTAAATAAACCCGTAGCGATGATGAATCATTTAATATCAATAGGTGAGCAACAATTACGGGAAAAAACCACTCAGCTAACAGGTATCACAGATTCTGATTTAACAAACTTTGGTATTGATGAGCAACAAGCCTTACTTGATCTATTAAAGCTATCAGAAAAATGTGATTACATGGTGGCGCACAACGGTAATAAATTTGATAAACCTTTCATTGATAATGCACTGGCTAAATATGGTTTAAAACTTAGCAAGTCTTGGATAGATAGTTTATTTGACGTGCCTTACCCCTGTCAGTTTAAAAAAAGACGCTTAGGTTATTTAGCTGACGAGCATGGTTGTTCAATAGCCTTTGCCCATAGAGCACAATTCGACGTGCTAGCCATGCTACAAATATGTTCACATTACGACTGGCAAAAAATCATAGAATTACAGAAAATACCTGTTGTCACAATCATTGCCAATGTGAGTTATGAAGAACGTGACAAAGCTAAATCAGCAGGCTTTTATTTTGATCGAAATACCAGCAAGTGGAAGAAAAAACTAAAAGAAAGTCAATTGGATAGTTTGTGCTATGATTTTGAATATTCTGTGAATGATTAAATAATAAAGGTAAATATAATAGCATTTTTTGATTTGATGAATGCAGAAGAGTATATATAATAAAATATTGAGGTGCTCGTTCAAGTATTTAAATATATGGAGAAATAACATGAGTATTTACATAAAAGGATTAAATATAGCTCCATTAGTGAGCTTAAATTCAGGCTCAATTGAAATAACTAAAAAACTGTTAAGAAAATTAGTTACTACTCAGCCTATAAGAATAGGCTAAGTTAATTAATGGTGGGAATAAAAGGGGTTCCGTTAAACAAGTCAATTAACGCTTCAAGCCTGTTAATACCTTGTTTTTTCACCGTTGATAAATAACTTCTTAATGAACAAAATATATCACCACCCTCTGCGGAGCGGAAGCAGCCTGATATTTTTTGTTTTAACTTGGTCATTCTAATATCCCTTTCAGCCAAGTTATTATCAAACGGCAACGTGAAGTTAACCATAAAGGCGAGTACTTCGCTTTTATGCTCAATGAGACGATTCAACAAGTTATGACTTTTGTGTTTTTTTACTCGCCCACGTTTTTTCAACGTAGGCGCCGCAATAATCGGGACTTGTTGTTTTGCTTCAAAAACAATGCCCTCGTAGTAATGCTCAAACCCTACTATTTGAGCTTGAGTTAATGCTGAACACCCTAAAGCCTTAGCGTCTTCTACGGCTGCTTTAATACCGAGTAAACACTGCTTCATTTTCGTCGCCCAAGGCTGTTGATACTGCTCTTCAACAAAGGTTAGTTCACGTAAGTGATGAGCATTACATAAGACATGTAGGCAGTTATAGCGATAATAACTCATCCAATGATCATGTACTGCATAACCTTGATACTCAGGAAGAATGCCCATTTCATCCATCGCGTCTTTGCCACGTTTTTCGTGGATAAAGTAATACGTTAATTGTTCATTTGAAGCAACATGAAGCCAATTTAGTTTGGCTTCAACACGCAACCCTGTTTCATCAAAATAATTTACAGCGCTTTGTAATAAGTTTGCTTTCAGCTGTTCGGTGAAGTCTGTTAACGCATTGGCTCCTCGCTTGAGTACATTTTTAATAGTGCCTTGGCTCAAGTGGATATTAAACAAATCCTGAAACATTTCTTGTGTTCGTTGATAAGGTAATAGCTGATATTGGTTAAAGTAAGTGAGGATAGCCTGAATATTGGTGCCATATTGTGCCCCTTTGCCAATATCATCAGGGAACGTTGCTTTGCTACTTTTACCACAGGTCGTGCATTGTTTTATTTGGACTTGATGCTCGGTGACTTGAAGTTCAATGGGCGGTAAATCAAATACTTGTCGGCGCTCTATATCAACAACAGGCGCATGAGATAAATCAGCACAGCAATGCGTACACGACGTGACTTCATATTTTTCAACGATGTCAGGGGTCACTACCATTTCCAAGGTTTGGCCTTTGTGACCACGTTGGCCGCCAGAGCGTTTCCCTGACTTTTTACGTAAGCTTTTAGGGGCTGGTTTTGAGTATCCATCACTTGAAGGTGGCTTGCTGCTGTTATTACTATTTTTGGATAGTTTTTCTTTAAGGGTGTTAACTTCAGCGGTCAAGGTGTTCACTTGTTGCGTAAGAGAAGCAATGGTTTTAGATTGAAAACGAACTACTTCCCAAAGTTGATCTATCAACGTTTGAGCTTCTTTAAGGTTTTTGGCTTGAGGCGCTTTATCATTCATACTGTGATGATAAAGCCTCAAAAGGATCAAGCAACTCGATCCTTTGGAATATTGAAAATAATTTTATTTAGGCTGAGTAGTTACGAAAATTAGTTAATAGAAAACGTCTCACTGGAAACTTTATAAAATCAGCTAAAAAAATGCTCTTAAAACAAGGTATATATACTGTAGAAACTGAGCAAAATTCTTATGTTTTTACCAAACCTATTAAACGTTATGATAATTTGATCTCATTTAAAGAGGATTTAAACTCGGCTTCCGAATCAATAAAATCAGAACGGTTAGAATGCAGAACGTGCGATATAAAATTAATGGAGTGGCTTGATGAAGCTGAGTGTTTATTTAACGAATTAGAAGATTACCCTAGTGAAAGTATTGTTGATGGTGAATCTGTCAGTTTTTTTGATGCTGGGAAAAATGAACATGGTGTTTTTGTACTTTTAGAAGAAATAAATGAAATCAAAGAGGCGTTAACGGAAGTACATTATAAGGAACTAAAAGCAAAGGATTTCAGAGATGAGTATGAATGTTTTTTTGATGGTGTTCGTAATGATACTGTTTGGGACTTTGTGGATAGAATTTCGATAGAGGAAGCAAAAAACTTGCCTGATAAAGAATACTTAATGGTTATTTTAGATGATTTAGCTTCTGCCTTACAGCAGGCAAATGAACAATACCAATTAACTTACTCGTAAGTAACGAAAGCAATGATTAGATTAGAAATAATAAGGGGTGAGCTGTGAATTATAATTCAACATCAGCTAAAAAAATAAATAAAACTTGGCTGCTTAAGGCCATTCAAAAAATTGCTAAAGATACATTTAATAAAACAGGGCATAGTCTAAATGGATTGCCAGAGTATTACGTAAATGTAAAATTAGCTGATGAACTTATTAAAGCAAATAAAAAATTCAAATTAGAGTATCCTGCTTTATCTTTGGCTGAAGAATTAGGGATAGATCTTCCAACTAAAGATGCACAAACATCAAAGTATAGATTAGAAAAAGGAGCAATTGATTTGGTAGTACAGTCTGCTAAAGAGTACAAATCTCAACACCTCATTGAAATTAAACGTTCGAGCAAGCAAGATAAATTAAGAGCAGACTTAGAAAGGTTAACTTGGTTTGTGTCTAAAGACATCAAGCGAACAATCAATAAAGCCTACGTTATTCTTATTAGCCCGTTAAGCCAAGATGATTTTAAAGAGAGAACTAGATTAGAAGAATATTACCTCAGAAAAGAATTTAATAATGAATTAATTACTCTTACGTTTAAAGCATGTGAATTATCTAATTTCAATACAAGACAAGCTTCTATTAATCATAATGCTAATAATGCAGATAAATCAGTTAATGCGCTAATTTGGGAAGTAAAACTTAAACGTTCATAACTTATTAATTTCCTTTGTGGCGACACCATCTGTCGCTACCACCAATATACTAGTCATAGTTCCTTTATTTAGCATTAAAAGAGACAAATATGGCTATCAAGAAAAAATCGCATTCCTCAGCAGTAGTAGCTAAAATTTATACCTCAAACACTCATGAACAATCGTTAGTTCTTTGTAGTATTTATAAAATGCTGCAACAAATTCAAACGCATCGTTTAGCATTAGATGACTTGGTTGATGAGTCTACTCTAATTCGTAATTTGGCTGCGCTAGGCATGCCTCGACGCTTTGTTAGTGGGCCTCAAAAGTTAGATATACCAAAGTTCTTGAGTAAAGTGAAAAATACTAAGAAGAGTGAACAACTAAAATGGCTAAACAACATTGTTGATGAAATGTCATTCACTACATTGGCGAGAGAAACGTTTTATCAAAACATTAGAACGTTAGCGAAAAAAACAAAGCATCCTCGTTTGTATGCTAGGTTATATCTGTTTTGTTATCTTAAACAGGTTTCAGAGCCATTTGGGAAAATTGTTGAAGAGCTCACTGATGATTATGACAATAATGATGATGGAAAGTTTGTCCTGTTAAACATTCTTGGCATCAGTGAAAGTGATATAAACAGGGCACTGGTTGAAAATGATAACAGCGAGCAGGGCGCTGATAGTTTATTAGTGAATCAAGATGAAAACATTCATTGTCAAGATTATTCCTGTATCAACATCAGGGAATTTTTGGTCAATATTGAATTACCACAAAAATTCATTTCCGTTATCAGAAAATACCCAAAACTCAATTCTGTAGAACAGTTAATCCGCCAATGTTACCAGTTAAATAATCAAACTGAACTTAGCCCTAAGGATTTCTTTGCGGAGCAATTTATACCTTTGTACAAATATTTAGATGATGCAATAACATTCAAAAATCGAGGGGTGAATATTTTATTACACGGTGAGCCTGGTGTCGGTAAAACTGAATTAGTTAAAACACTCGCCAATGCCCTTGAATGTGATTTGTTTGATATTAGCCAAAACTCAAATGACGACGGACACAGCAATCTATCTCAAAGTATGGCGAGTGAACTATTACGTACTCAAGTACTTTGTGAGCAACTTGATAACATTATTTTATTAGTAGACGAATGTGATGACTTTTTCTATGAAAGTATTTCAAGTGGTAGAGGTATAAGAAAACATCAGATAAACCAAATTTTAGAGTATTCAATTAAACCGACAATATGGATAACCAACAGACCACATAGCCTCGAAGATGCTTATGTTCGTCGTTTTGATATGGTACTTGAAATTACCTCGCCAGAGCCAGAAATCTATGAAAAAAAGGTGCGTCAGTTAAGTAAAGGTTTACGTTTATCAAGTGTGTATATTACCCATATTTGTTGTCATGATAATTTAGCTATAGCCCATATTGAAAAAGCCATCAAGGTTACAAAAACATTTGAATTAACCGCGAGTGAAGCACAAGAGCAAATGACCATGTTGTTAAATGGTTATTTGATTGCTGGTGATTATACAAAATTAAAAGAACATCGAAAAAGCACTCAATTAGATTACGACTTATCGCTAACAAACTGTATTGGACATGATTTAAAGACAGTACAAAAAGGTATCAATCGTTTGGGTGAGTGTCGCGTTCTTTTATATGGGCCTCCTGGTACAGGTAAGTCGGCTTATGCTAAAAGTTTAGCCGAAGAAATTGGTATGCCTTTGATCACAAAAAGTGCATCAGCGTTATTAGGTAAATATGTCGGTGATACGGAAAAAAATATTGCAGCCGCGTTTGAAGAAGCTAAAGCAAGCAATGCGGTATTATTACTTGATGAAGTTGATAGCTTTTTAAATTCAAGAGATGGGCACCAGCAAAGTTGGGAGTCAACTATGGTGAATGAAATGCTCACTCAAATGGAAAACTTTGATGGTGTTTTTGTCGCCACTACTAACTTTAATAAAAAACTCGACCATGCAGTAGCTAGGCGTTTTGATTTTAAAATTAAACTTGATTATTTAACGCCAGAGCAATCTATTAAAATGTTCAAACAGTTGGTTTATCAAGCAAGTAAGAAAACTAAAATCAAAATATCAACATTGAATAATTTAACCCCCGGTGACTTCGCTGTAGTTACTCGTAAATCGGCATTGCTCGGTAAATATGATGAAGATGAAGTATTAGAACTTTTAGTGCAAGAGTCGATTTATAAGCAACCTGAAACTAAGCCTATTGGTTTTTTATGATTATTTAAAAATGTAGAGTTATTTAATGGGAGTTGATCCGACAAAAGCAGACTGGTATATGGATGGGGATCGGTTCAATTGAAAATGACCCATACACTGATAATGGAAAAATGGATGCGGGGATTCAATACTTATTTTATGATGATAAAGCAATCACAAATAATATAGAGTTAACAAAAGGCAATTAGCTGTTTTAGAACATACCAGCTTTATTGGCCTTTATTGAGGTAAATGTAGGTTGTTTTTCAATCGAACAGTTTTTCCTAAGAAAATAGCGGTAAGTAATTATGGAGACAGGAAATAAATGAGTAATATATTATCTACAGAAGCAGTAGTCGAAATTCGTTATTTCATTACAGTCCCACCCGAGCTGATGCTCGGTGATTTTGAAGGTACGTTAATGACTGATGGTTATGATTGCATAGCGAAAGCGAATAAATCAATAACACATTTAGGTTGTTGGGCACATGCCAGACGTTACTTGAAAGGTAAGCGATCATTCAGGGCCTAGCTCCCCCCATTCAAGCCAGATCTGACGTTAAAAAATCATCACCGAATTTTTCTTTCCATATTCTAGGGGTAAGCTCTGCCACTTTTGAAGCTGGATGTATACTGACACGTTGCAG
>JBAHZW010000162.1:0-6430 GCA_037132835.1 Colwellia sp.
GTCATTCTACGCAAACACGACTCAACAATGAAAAAAACGCTTTTAGCCGAATCTTTCAGACAGCGTTTGTTGGTCGTTTTTACGGCGTTATCACCTTTTTATGTGGAATAACCACATTACAAAGGCTCTGCCTTGTATAAATACCCAACAATTCGCTGCAAAAACAATCTCGAAAGATCAATAGCCCCTAATGAAAATTCACTTTACGCGAATAAGTCCAACCGTTTAAATAAACGTTAGCGTTATGCAGCAATGATGCAAAATGTTAGAGCTAACGTTCAAAAATGGTGTCGAGAATAATAGCCGAGTTGGTTCTTTCCACGCCTTCTGTTGAACAGACCATATTGAGTACATCACTGAGTTTTTTTAGTGTACTGGCCTGTATGGTAACCAATAAATCATATTCGCCACTTATCGAATGGATTTGACTAATTTGGTGGACTTTTCTTAAAGCGATGCAAATAGTTTTTCGTAAGTTAGGCTTTACTTTTAATGAGACATTGGCAGAAATTAAGCCACTGGTATATGCGTTACCGAGCACAACACTGTAAGCTTTAATGACATTATTATTTTCAAGCTTATTGAGCCGATTTTGTATCGCGGTTCTAGAAACACCTGTAGCTCTGGCGATATCGGAAACACTTGCTCGTGCATTTAGCCGTAATATTGACAGCAATTCTTCATCTTTTTCAGTTAACAAACTACACTCCACTTTACTCACTACATTCATAATATAGCCGACAAGTTTCACTTTAACATGATTACATGTCACTTTAACTATAAAAAAGGTGATATCACCAAGTAGTGTCACTTTTATTGACATGCAATCTGAGTAGATAATATGACTATTGAACGGCAATCATTATTTAAGGAACTCACATGACAGATCCTGCATCAACAAAAGGTTTTTACTCGCATTTAAGCGCACAAATAGAGCAAGTAAAAGAAGAGGGTTTATACAAGGCTGAACGCATCATTACTACGGCACAACAAGCTAAAATAGCGATTGCTAGTGGTGAGCAAGTCATTAATTTTTGTGCTAACAACTATTTAGGTTTAGCAAATCATCCTGAATTAATTGCGGCAGCAAAAAGCGGCTTAGATGACCATGGTTTTGGTATGGCATCGGTACGCTTTATTTGTGGTACTCAAGATATTCATAAAACCTTAGAGCAAGGTATCAGCAAGTTTTTAGGTATGGAAGATACCATTTTGTACTCTTCTTGTTTTGATGCCAATGCTGGCTTGTTTGAAACCTTACTCAGCTCAGAAGACGCTATTATTAGTGATGCCTTAAATCATGCCTCTATTATTGATGGCGTGCGTTTATGTAAAGCCAAACGTTTTCGTTATGCCAACAATGACATGGAGGCTTTGGAGCAAAGCTTAATAGCAGCCGATGCCGCTGGTGCACGCTTTAAATTAATTGCTACCGATGGTGTTTTCTCAATGGATGGCGTTATCGCTAACTTAAAAGGCGTGTGTGATTTAGCCGATAAATACCATGCCATGGTGATGGTTGATGATTCACATGCGGTAGGTTTTGTTGGAGAACAAGGTCGTGGTAGTCATGAATATTGTCAAGTGATGGGACGTGTCGATATCATCACTGGCACTTTAGGTAAAGCAATGGGCGGTGCTTCAGGCGGTTTTACTGCCGCGAAAAAAGAAGTGGTTGAATGGTTACGTCAACGATCTCGTCCTTATTTATTTTCTAATTCATTAGCGCCAGCAATCGTCAATGCTTCATTAAAGGTGCTTGAGTTATTAGCAGACGGTGATGCTTTACGTACAACACTCAAAGATAATGCCCGATATTTTCGTCGCGGTATGGAAGCGGCTGGTTTTACTTGTGCAGGTGCTGATCACGCCATTGTTCCCGTTATGTTAGGTGACGCTAAAGTGGCAAGTGCAATGGCTGATCGTTTATTAGCTGAAGGTATTTATGTCATTGGCTTTTCTTTCCCTGTTGTACCCCAAGGCCAAGCACGTATTCGTACACAAATTTCTGCCGCGCACAGTAAAGCGCAATTAGACCATGCACTTGCAGCCTTTATCCGTATTGGTAAAGAGATGGCGGTCATTTAGTTTGAATACCCGTACCCAATCAAGATAGAGAAAAAAAAATGAAAGCTTTAGCCAAATTAAAAGCAGAGCCCGGTATCTGGTTAACCCGTACCGAGAAACCCAAAATAGGTCATAATGATCTGCTGATAAAAATCAATAAAACCGCCATTTGTGGTACTGACATTCATATTTATAACTGGGATGAATGGGCACAAAAAACCATTCCTGTTCCCATGGTTGTCGGCCATGAATATGCCGGCGAAGTGGTTGGTATTGGCCAAGAAGTAAAAGGTTTTACCCTAGGTGATCGTGTTTCAGGTGAAGGTCATATTACCTGTGGTCATTGTCGAAATTGCCGAGGTGGTCGCACTCACTTATGTCGAAATACTATCGGTGTTGGGGTTAATCGACAAGGTTCATTTGCTGAATATTTGGTGATACCCGCTTACAATGCCTTTAAATTGCCCGATGAAATTTCCGATGACTTAGCGGCAATTTTTGATCCTTTTGGTAATGCCGTTCACAGCGCCTTGTCATTTGATTTGGTGGGTGAAGATGTGCTGATCACTGGTGCTGGCCCTATTGGCATGATGGCAGTAGCCGTTGCTAAACATGTGGGTGCACGCCATGTCGTCATTACAGACATCAATGAGTATCGCCTTGATCTGGCTAGAAAAATGGGTGCGACTCGTGCTGTTGACGTGAGTAAAGAAAACTTAAGTGCAGTGATGTCTGAGTTAGGTATGACTGAGGGTTTTGACGTTGGTCTAGAAATGTCCGGTGTTCCTATGGCGTTCACTAGTATGTTAGAAAATATGAATAACGGTGGAAAAATTGCCATGCTGGGCATTCCTGGTAGCGATATGGCGATCGATTGGAGCCAAGTTATCTTTAAAGGTTTAACCATCAAAGGTATTTATGGCCGTGAAATGTTTGAAACTTGGTTCAAAATGTCAAGCTTGATTCAATCGGGCTTAGATCTTAGCCCTGTTATTACTCACCATTATCATGTTAATGATTTTCAAAAGGGCTTTGATATGATGCGCTCTGGCCAATCTGGCAAGGTGATTTTAGATTGGACTTAAATCGATTGGGTCGAGTGTTATTCATTTTGCATTCAATAAATAACACAAGTAGGCATCACAGTTACAGACCCTTCTCTTTTTTCCTTTAACCAATTCAAAACGACCATAAAATACCGCTTTATTGAATTTATGATTGTCCCCTAAAAACTATTTTCTCACCTTAACGGCAGAGGTTTTAAGGGGATACTTTTTTCTTACTTAAAACTTGGAGAAGATTATATTCGTACACACTCGCGTCAGCAGGAGCGGGGCTATTGAGATAACGCTGAGCTCGTTCTATTTCTAGCCTATATTCATACCCTTCTTGGAAGTCGAAGTTTTTAATATGCTGATAAAATAATGAACCATCAACAACAAGGCACCTCATTGGCGTCATGCCAACACAATCTACTTTTTTCGCTGCAACCGTTACTGTCATCACTTTGACCGTTGCTTTACCTTCTTCAGGAACACTGGTAACCGTTTCACTATTATTTGAACAAGCAGCCAAAAGGCTTATTAACACAAATAGACTCACTTTTTTCATCGTTTTTATCCTTCTGTTCATTCCAAGTATCAATCATTTTTCAAGACCGTAGGCGCAAGTTTATGGCGGGTATGTATTCTCATTTTTCCTGACAACTCATTGGTACCATGCGACCAAACCCGATAGAGATATTGCTTCCTTTGCCTCGGATACTTACTTTCATATTGCTATATAAAAAACCAGAAGCCGTCGGTTCTTGGTGTAACTCAATCGTTTGTTCTTCACGTATAAGCACGGCTAATTCTTCATTTTTATAATAGCGAACTAAAACTGGTTTTCCTCGCTCACATACATAGGATATTTCGTTATAGCTCTGTGTACTTGGCAAGTTTTCAGAATGAGTACAAGCGATAAGTAAAAGAGGTACGATTATTGTGCTAAAGCGCTTTAGAATAAAATTCATTTATGTTCCTTACCTATTAATATCCAATATGATCTAACGAAGCAGTAGAATAATCAACTATAGCCCAATATAATAAAAAATAACTGATGATACAACTCTTGAACTCAAGTATATAAGTACAATTACTTATGCTGCCACCCCTGAGCCATCAAAAAGCGATGCAGCCATAAAGTGGTTTGATCTGTTTTCTAAAGACTGTGCAGTATCTAGCACTGTGTAGCTTTGTATTTTTATTTATTTTAAACCAAAAAAATAACGTTGATATTGTGCTTTATCAACGTTATTTGGCTATAAACCAGATAAAAAACTATAACGACATTAGAAAGGCCAATAATGCTTCACGATCAGTTGAGCTTAATGCCATAAAGTCGATTTTACTTTGCTCAGCTTCACCACCATGCCATAAAATAGCTTCTTCGGGCGTTGCTGCACGACCATCATGTAGAAAACCAGCCAAGGGGTTAACCGTTCTAGTTAACCCTAAGCCCCACAGTGGCCTAGTTTTCCACTCAACACCGGTGGCGATAAAGTCACGCCGATTATCAGCTAACCCTTCACCTAAGTCATGTAACAGCATGTCGGTAAAAGGATAAATTTTCTGCCCCTTGAGTGCCTCTGATGCCGCTATACCACCCACTAATAAATCACCTGTTCCCGTAGTAAAGTCGGGATGATGACAAGTACTACATTGTACTTGAGTAAATAATTGTGCGCCCAAAACAACGTCTTCATTATGAACATCTCGGCGTGCAGGCACGGCTAGCGTTTCGGCGTAAAAAACCACATCATCTGAAAAAGACTGGTCTGCTTCAGGGTTTCCTTGCTCATCACTGCCGATATCAACATAACCTGTCCGGGCTAAATAGCTATCATGTAAAGGAGTGCCGGCAATGCTTTCTTCTGGAAATAGTGGACTAGTAACCCCCATATCGCCCTGCAGCGCTGCTAACGATTGAACTCTGACACTTGGAGTACTGGCTTTCCAACCAAAGCGTCCTAAAGAGACTGGATTGTCATGGTTATTTTGGGCTTTTACTGGGTCGTAAACCCAGTTAGGTCGTCCCGATATACCATCATTATTATCATCGTTTTCATCTGCCAAAGCTAAAATATCGGCTTCAGGTATAAGCTCTAATAAGCCGAGCCCAAAAATAGGCATGCCATTTCTTGGGCTATAACGAACATCCGCTTGCAATATGGCACTATCTAAGCGATTTTCATCACTTACATCATAGGGCTGTTCGATATCAAATAAAGGTTTTTTTAACTCAATACTTGTGCCATCTGGGTAAGTTACCGTTGAATACTCATAAGAAAGATAGACACTGGCTTGACCAATAAACTTGTTAGTTTCCCAGTCATCACGCGCTTTTAATACGCCGCGATGAAATAACTGAGTACCAAAACCGGGTACTGGGGTGTTCTGACAATAATTATTATCAATAGTCGGAATAGAGCAAACACCGTCTTCGATGCTCATGCGTAAAAAAATACCCGCCGCAGAGCCCAGTTTAATTCGATCTTGCCCTGGTTCTAAGCTGATGGTGGATGGCCGGCCATCACGTTGGTGACATGAATTACAGTTTTGATTATTAAATACTGGTCCTAAGCCATCAAGTTCAGGGTGCTCACTATTGGGTGCGGTGGTAAATGAGGTTTCAAAGTGCATGTCACCGGTTAAGTGCTGTGTTAACTCTTCAGCGTTTAAATTGGGCATCGGTGTAGAAAAACCATGCCCTGAATTGTTAGCCTCAATGGTAGTGGCATCACCACCAAGTTGAGTTACGTAGGTATAAGAAACCAGTTCAACCGTGTCTTCAGTATCTGAATTACAGCCACTAATAATAATTAAACTGGTGATAATCGCCGCAATTTTACTACTGTTCTCGGTGATTAATGGTGTGTTGTTCATTACTTGCATCTCCAGGGCAGGTGCATCCATGCTCAACAATATTCCTTAATACTAGGGGACTAAAGTGCTTAAGCGAGCCATTTCAGCTCTGCTTAAACACTTTATTCTGCTCTATACTAGGGGTTGTTGATCTTTCGTGGTTAAATTTTGTTCGAGCTAAAAGCGTTTTATTCGCGGCGAGTCACGTGTAGCCTAGTCATTCTACGCAAACACGACTCAACAATGAAAAAAACGCTTTTAGCCGAATCTTTCAGACAGCGTTTATTGGTCATTTTTACGGCGTTATTACCTTTGTAATGTGGAATAACCACATTACAAAGGCTCTGCCTTGTATAAATAACCAATAATTCGCTGCAAAAACAATCTCGAAAGATCAACAGCCCCTAATAAGTCTTCCTAAATTGATGGATAACGATAAAAGTAAGCTCACTAATTAA
>JBAHZW010000087.1:0-5292 GCA_037132835.1 Colwellia sp.
ACATATAAAGTTAAACACAAACACCCCTGTAAAAAAATACTCTTTTCATTCAACGTGTTATGTTATTTTGTTCTATTTTAACAGTGAAGTTATTTTACAATAAGCACGATCACCCCAGATCAAAATGGTCGATCTCTTACAAATACTTCTAAATAAACAAATAAACATACTCTTTAAGATAACCAAAAACAAATATTATATTCAATAAGAGGTAGTAAAAACAATAATATATCGCAAGGTAATGACCCATAAAAGATTAATGAGTCTGTTTATTTAATGCACAAGATAATGAAGTGTTCAGTAGTTATGAAAAGGAAATAAGCATAAACAAGGCGTGAGTGCAGGAGATAGTTATCCTCACTTCAAAACTCACAACGCAGTTAAGGTTGATTTAAACGAGCGAGGGTGATTACCTTTTTAGTTCCTTTGGTATCAGTTGTGCTGACGATGCGATAGCTTTGAAATTAACCTAAATTGCATTGTTATGATTCTTTATAAAAAACCTCAATCTGATTAAACAGATTATTAATTAGTTATTAAAACAGAATGGAGATAGATATGAGTGAAAAAAACACTGATTTAACCCCTGAAAATGAACTAGAAAATGAAGGTCGACGTACGTTTTTTGGTAAAAGTGCCGCTGTTGGTGTTGCCGCTGTTGCGGCGCCAATGACGGCTGCTATGTTTGCGACGATGGCCACCGCACAAGCTTCTGAGGTTTCTGAAAACAAAGCATTTGTTCACCCTGGCGAACTGGATGAATATTATGGTTTTTGGAGTGGAGGTCACTCCGGTGAAGTGCGTATTATGGGGATACCATCAATGCGTGAATTGATGCGTATTCCGGTGTTTAATACAGACTCCGCAACTGGCTGGGGACTCACCGATGAAAGTAAGCGTATAAAAGGTGATAGTGTTGATATTATGATGGGCGATGCACATCACCCTCATATGAGCATGACCGATGGTCATTATAACGGTAAATATGTTTTCATTAATGATAAAGCAAATAGCCGTGTAGCACGTATTCGTTGTGATGTAATGAAGTGTGACAAAATGATCACGATCCCTAATGTGCAAGCAATTCATGGCTTACGTGTCCAAAAAGTACCCTATACAAAATACGTTATCTGTAATAGTGAGTTTGAAGTTCCCCTTACAAATGATGGCTCGACCATGAAAGATGTCAACACTTATCGTTCGCTGTTTAATGTGATTGACGCTGAGAAAATGGAAGTTGCTTTCCAAGTAATGGTTGATGGTAACTTAGATAATACTGATGCCGATTTCGATGGTAAATATTTTGCATCAACCTGTTATAACTCTGAGATGGGCATGACCTTAGGTGAGATGATCTCAGCAGAACGGGATCACGTTGTTGTGTTTAATCTTGCTCGTTGTGAAGCCGCATTAAAAGCGCGCAAATTTAAAACCTATAACGGTAATGACGTGCCAGTATTAGATGGTACTAAAGGCTCTGAACTCACTCGTTATATTCCTGTTCCTAAATCACCACATGGTTTGAATACCTCCCCTGATGGGAAATACTTTGTTGCAAATGGTAAATTATCACCGACGGTTTCTATTATTGCCATTGATAAATTAGATGATCTTTTTGCCGATAAAATTAAAGCTCGGGAAACGATTGTTGCTGAGCCTGAGGTTGGCTTAGGGCCACTGCATACGGCATTTGATAATAAAGGTAATGCATATACTACGCTGTTTCTCGATAGTCAAATTGCCAAATGGAATGTACAAGACGCGATTGATGCGCATAACGGTAAAAAAGTGAACTACATTCGCCAGAAGTTAGATGTTCACTATCAACCAGGACATAACCATACTTCACAGGGTGAAACACGTGACGTAGATGGTAAGTGGTTGGTTTCACTTTGTAAATTCTCAAAGGACCGCTTTTTGCCCGTTGGGCCATTGCACCCTGAAAATGATCAGTTAATTGATATTTCGGGTGAAGAGATGAAGTTAGTTCACGATGGTCCGACATTTGCTGAACCGCATGATTGTATTATTGTGCACCGTAGTCGCGTTAAACCCAATAAAATATGGACGCGTGATGATACTATCTTTGCCGAAACACTGGCGATAGCGAAACAAGATGGCGTTGATACCATGGCGGATAACAAAGTTATCCGTGATGGGAAAAAAGTCCGTGTTTACATGACTTCAGTTGCACCAATGTTTGCGATGAGTGACTTTACGGTGAAATTAGATGATGAAGTCACGGTGATTGTGACCAATCTTGATATGGTTGAGGATGTTACTCATGGTTTCTGTATGACTAATCATGGTGTACAGATGGAAGTCGGTCCGCAGGCGACTGCATCGATCACCTTCAAAGCAAGTAAACCAGGTGTGCATTGGTACTATTGTAACTGGTTCTGTCATGCCTTACACATGGAGATGCGCGGGCGTATGTTTGTAGAAGTATAATGGTCACGACTTAGGTCGTCGCCATTTAAACCGAGCAATGAAGTGCGTCCATGTACTTCATTGCTTCATAACGGGCTAACGCGATGCCAATATATTCCATCACCATTGTCTCGTTGTCAGCATTAAAAAATGCCCAGCAATTATGGTCTATTGCTTATTTAATTTTAACATCATGCTCAATATTTTGTAGGCTATTTAAACGGGGAGTTAACAACATTTGCAACAGATTTTATTGGTAAGTTTTCTGTTATTTTCTTCCTTTATTGATGCCGCCTTAATTGAAGTCTTTGTCACAGATGATTTACAACAACAACTTGATAACAGTACCAATGGCGACACTATTCTATTAGGTGCGGGCACTTATCAAGGCAATTTTGTTATTACGAATAGCATCACGTTAACGGGCAAAAAAGGGGCCGTAATTGATGCGTTAGGTCAAGGTCATGCTCTTCAAATAATGGCCTCCGATACTGCCATTAACAACTTAACCATTCTTAATTGGGGATCCGACCTTACCGATCAAAATGCAGGTATCTATTCTGATGTACGTAATCAAAATATCACCCTCAAAAATAATATCCTCGAAGGAGATGGTTTTGGCATTTGGATGCAACGTGCCGATCATGTTTTAATCGAAAATAATCGCATCAAAGGCAATCTCAAATTACGTTCAGCAGATAGAGGCAATGGTATTCAATTAAGCAGTGTAAGAAATGCATTGGTCATCAATAACACGGTGACAGAAACACGTGATGGTCTCTATATTATTGCCAGCGAAGACAGTGAACTACGTAATAATACCTTATTTAATCTCCGTTACGGCATACATTACATGTATTCCCACCATAATAAAGTGCTAAACAACCGTGCATATAATACGCGTGCAGGTTTTGCCTTAATGAGCTCTAAAGAACTTTCCGTAAAAGGAAATGAAAGCCGTGATAGTGAGGATTACGGTATGTTAATGAACTTTATTACCTACTCAACGATCAGTCATAACTACATTAAAAATGTATGGACTAAAGCAGAAAATAAGGTACCTGGTCGAGAAGGCAAAGGGCTGTTTATTTATAACTCCGCTTATAATACCATCAGCCATAATTTGATTGAACAGGCGGAAATTGGTATTCACCTCACTGCGGGTTCTGAAAATGGTAAAATTTTTGGCAATAGTTTTATCAATAATCTCGTGCAGGTGAAGTATGTTTCAAATCGCCATCAAGAATGGAGTTATCAGGGTGTGGGTAATTATTGGAGCAATTATTTAGGCTGGGATCTTGATGATAATGGAACGGGTGATACACCTTTTGTGCCAAACGATGCGATTGATAAGTTGGTTTGGCAATATCCAGAAGCAAAAGTGCTCTTAGATAGCCCGGCTATTTTGTTGCTACGTTGGGTGCAAGACCAATTTCCTATTCTAAAACCGGGCGGGGTAAAAGATAGTTTTCCATTAATGAATCAGCCCCTCTTCGAAGGTTACAAGTATGAAAAATAAGATCCTAGAATTAACATCGGTCGCTAAACAATATGGACAACTTGAGGCATTAAAGGGTATCAACCTGGTGCTTGAAGAGGGAGAAGTCTTGGGATTGTTTGGTCATAATGGTGCGGGTAAAACCACCATAATGAAGCTTATCTTGGGAATTCTTAAGGTCAATTCAGGACAGATCACTGTTTTTGGTTTAGATCCTAAAGATAAAAATGCCTGGAAAGGACGGAAAAAGATAGGTTATCTTCCTGAAAATGTCAGTTTTTATGAGCAGTTAACAGGCTTACAAGTATTAACCTATTTTGCACGCTTAAAGTCTGCTGATAAAAATCAGGTGGCTGAATTGTTAGAAAAAGTGGGCTTAAAAGAGGCAAAAAATCGCGCGATAAAAACCTACTCAAAAGGAATGCGGCAGCGTTTAGGGTTAGCACAAGCTTTTTTAGGGCAACCAAAATTATTGTTATTAGACGAACCGACGGTGGGACTTGATCCCGTGGCAACGAAGGATTTTTATCATAGTGTGGATCAACTTAAAAGTCGTGGTGCGAGCATTATCCTCTGCTCGCATGTGTTACCGGGTGTTGAGCAACATATTGATAAAGCTATTATTTTAAATCAGGGAGAGAAAGTGGTATCCGGCAGTTTGACGCAGTTACGCGAACAAGCACAACTGCCTGTTACTATTACAACTCAAGGTGTTAATAGCGCATTAAAAGAAGTTAAAAAATTGGCTGGATTTATGGTGTCGAGTAATCAACTACTTGTTCCTGAGTCAGATAAAATTAATGTTATTCGGCAGTTAATGGCGTTTGATAGCATCAGTGATATTAGTGTCGAGAGTGCAAGTTTAGAGAAAATTTACCACTATTATCTAACTGACTCACAGGGAGAGTCGCTATGAATCCAATTATCGCAATTGCCTTAAAAGAGTTCCAAGATGGTTTAAGAAATCGTTGGTTATTGTCCATTACCATCGTGTTTGCGGTGCTTGCTATAGGACTAAGCTATTATGGAAGCCTTGCATCGGGGCAACTGACTAACGCTTCTTTATCAACAACCATCGCCAGTTTATCGAGTTTATCGGTATTTATTATTCCTCTGATTGCTTTATTGCTTTGCTACGACAGTTTTGTGGGGGAACAAGAATCGGGTACGTTGTTATTGTTATTAACCTATCCAATCAGCCGCGGCCAACTGTTGCTTGGAAAATTTATTGGGCAAGGTTGCATTATCTCATTAGCAACGCTACTCGGCTTTGGTAGTGCAGCATTTTTACTTGCTCTAAATGGCAATGTGATCGAAGTGTTTTCTGCCTTTGCGTTGTTTATTGTTAGCTCGTCATTGCTTGG
>JBAHZW010000147.1:0-22054 GCA_037132835.1 Colwellia sp.
TAAATAAATAAATAAATAAATAAAGAATTAATTAAATCAGTTTTCTGTTCGGTGACGTTTTAACATGCGTTAGGTATAGAGGCAAACCAACCAATAATAAACCACCCGCAAGGTTACCCAACACAGTAGGGATTTCATTCCATATTAAGTAATCATAAACCGTGAATTCACCACCCATGATCAGAGAAAAGGGGAATAAGAACATGTTCACAATTGAATGTTCAAAGCCCATGTAGAAAAACACGACAATTGGCATCCACATAGCGGCCATTTTAGCACCAGCAGAAGTTGAAATCATAGCGCCAACAACGCCCATAGAAACCATCCAGTTACATAGCATGCCACGGATAAATATAGTCATCCAGCCACCGAATCCGTGCTCTTGGTATCCTAAGGTTCTAGACTCACCAATAGCAGCAACTTTTGCGGCGATTATGCCACCTTCGGTTGCATAACCGTAAGTTAAAATAAACGACATAAAGAAAGCAACGGTTAAGGCACCAGCAAAGTTACCTGTAAAAACTAGGCCCCAGTTTCGCATAACACCACCAAAGGTTACCCCTGGTCGCTTATCCAATAAGGCTAAAGGTACCAAGGTAAATACCCCTGTAAGTAGGTCAAATTTCATCAAGTAAATCATGATAAAGCCTACAGGAAAAAGACATGCGCCTAAAATATTACTGCCTGTTTTGGTTGCGACGGTAATTGCGAAAATAGCGGCTAAGGCTAAAATTGCGCCAGCCATAAAGCCTCGGATAAGCGTATCTTTTGTCGACATGTAAACTTTTTGTTCACCTGAGTCGACCATCTTTGTAACAAATTCACTGGGTTCTATATAAGCCATTTATATCTCATTTTAGTAGTTAGAAAAATTCTTTTTATTCAAATTGTTAGTTAGCAATTTAAATGCCAAGTATATAACCATGTGATTTGTATGGTTTTAAGTTTGATAGGCTTATTTTTTGTATGGGTAATAATAAACGATTGCACAGTTTTAATTACTTTATCGCACTAAAGTTGATCATCATGATTTATAAGATAAAATTCAGCGAGGGTATTGATACGTTTATGTGATGTTATTATGACCTAGGGAATAAAATTACCATCCTCAATTCACGATCGGTATTAACTTACAATTCTCTATAACCCAGTAAGGGCAAGGTATTAAAAAATCGTAAATGATATTTAGTCTGTTGAGTGTCTCTTTTTTCTCTTAAGGCGATAGCGATTCGGTGCTCTTGTTTAGTATCCATTTCAGTTGATGGATAAATTAACCAGTTTCGCCAAATCTGAGCTTCATCTTCACGATGTTCGGCAAAGCTTAGACTTATATCCTGCTTGATGGTAAATAGATCTTTGTAGTTTTCATGTGTGTCGTTGATGTAAAAGCTAAAATCAGCAAGAGGAATCGCTAAACCTAAACCCCAAGCTTTAATATATGACTCTTTTAACGTCCAGTAATCAAAAAACCGATCACGTTGAGCTGATTCTGGCAGGGCGAAAAGTTCATTGGTCTCTTGAACTGAAAAGTATCGCTGAGCAATACCGAGCACATTATTACTGCGCCCAGTACTTTCAACATCACAACCAATATCATGTTCAAGTGTTACAGCACAGATAATAAGGTTTTTTGTGTGACTTAGATTAAACCTCAGTGGTATCGGGCAATTAACCACTTCAGGTTTATCTTTAATACCTTTTTCAAACTGCCAATCTTGAGGTAATACATCCGCATAATAAGATAATAAATCTCGTATAAAAGCGCGGGTGATCAAGGCGTCATGCCTGTGGTTAGCAAATTTATAGCGTTGTTGTTTTGCTAATTCCGTACTCGTTAACAATGTTTGATAGCGTGTGAAGAGTTCATTATCATTCTGTAATTCTGTTGGTTTTGTCATCCACAAATGAACTTCATTGTCATCAATGTTGATTTTTTGTTTTGAGCGAATGGAAGCTTGAGAAAAATTTGTCATAAAAGTATCGGTAGCTTGTATCGTTTAATTATATGTGATTATTATGTTATTTAACTGTAACTTTATCATAAAGTGTTCAGTGTCATTAACTTTTATACGCGTATTTTTATAAAATTTTACCAAGATAAAGTCGAGAATTGTTAGTAGGATCTATTGAACTATCAACTAAAAGTGCTTTGCGCTCTTTAAAAAGGCAATTTAATTTAACCATGAAAGACGAGTATGAATAAATTAAACTTCTGCATTCATCATCAGTAGTAATATTTTGTCAACGGAACGGCTTATTTTTGTTCACTATTTAGGTACTCGTTATTAAATATTGTATCGGGTGATTGTGTTGGGTTTGAAACGTGTGTATATTACTCCCGTTAAGTCGCATAGCCATACTTTTTATATGCGGATACATTGCAGCGGATAAAAATGAGTAAGCAAGACAAAAATATTATTTCTCAACATGCTAATGCCACTACCACCCCAGAGATGCGAGCTTTCATTCATGAATCTGACATACCTACGGCTGTACTTGCCCGTTTATTAAAAATATCAGAATCAACAGTCCGTAAATGGCGAAAGCGAAAATCTCATGATGATGCCTCCCATGTACCGAAACAGCTCAATACGACCTTAAGTGAAGCACAAGAGTATGTGGTGGTTGAACTGCGTACTCGTCTTTTATTATCACTGGATGAACTACTTGCTGTATGTAAGCAGTTTATTAATGCCAATGTGTCTCGTGCTGGTTTACAACGCTGTTTAAAGCGCCATGGCGTATCGCGGCTTGCAGATATGGAAGAGGGTGGAGAAATTGTTGATGCCGATGCTACCCAATCGGTGCAAGTGACCCTTGAAGATAAACAAGCGCAGCAGGTGCTGCTTGCTGAAATTAATCCCGCCGCCATGCGTGAAGTGTTAAATCGCAGTACCTCATTATCAGCAGATGAAGTGGTTCAAGTAAAAGTAACCCAACTGCCTGATTTTTCAGATAACACCAACGGAGTGCAAACAAAACGTCGTTTGTTAGTCGCCAATGATCCCGCATCAGGTTGGGTTTATGTCGATATTTATGATGGTAACGAAGCTGACGCGGCTAATCGTTACATGAGTTATGTGCTCACCAAAGCCCCCTTTCATATTCGCCGAATATTGGCGGGTAATTACAACGAATTTTTAAGTCGTTTTCGTTTACTGAACAATAGTGTCAGCGATAACGTCAATACAACAAAGTCTTAAATTGGAGAAACTTTAATGGTTAAGAAGTCCATTGCTAATAATCAAGAAGCAGTAGTGTCAAAGGTTGACGTTACGAATGATGAACAGGCCTTTAATTCACGCTTACAAGAATGCCCAATCGCTATTATTGGTATGGCCTCTATTTTTGCTGATGCGAAAAATTTAGAGGATTACTGGGATAATATCTTTGAGTCTGTCGATGCCATTAAAGATGTGCCTAGTGATCGCTGGGCGATTGATGATTATTATTCAAGTAATCCAAAAGATGCCGATAAAACCTATTGTAAGCGCGGAGGTTTTTTACCTGAAATTGATTTTGACCCGATGGAGTTTGGTCTTCCGCCAAATATTTTAGAGTTAACGGATATTGCACAGTTGCTATCGCTGGTGGTTGCCCGAGAAGTATTGAATGATGCCGGTATTGGTGATGGCTCAGGTTACGACCGTGATAAAGTGGGTATTACTTTAGGTGTTGGTGGTGGCCAAAAGCAAATTTCACCGCTGACTTCTCGTCTGCAAGGTCCCGTCTTAGAAAAAGTCTTAAAAGCGTCTGGTGTTGATGCGGAAGATCGCGCCATGATCATCGAAAAATTCAAAAAAGCCTATATTGGTTGGGAGGAAAACTCTTTCCCCGGTATGTTAGGCAATGTTATTTCTGGCCGTATTGCTAACCGTTTTGATTTTGGTGGCACCAACTGTGTGGTAGATGCTGCCTGTGCTGGCTCATTAGCAGCGATTAAACTTGCGGTTTCAGATTTGCTTGAGCATCGCTCAGAAGTGATGATTTCTGGTGGTGTTTGTTGTGATAACTCCCCCTTTATGTATATGTCATTTTCAAAGACACCGGCTTTTACCACCAATGAAGATATTCGTCCATTTGATCAAGACTCAAAAGGTATGATGATAGGTGAAGGAATCGGCATGATGGCTTTTAAGCGCCTAGAAGATGCCGAGCGTGATGGTGATAAAGTTTATGCGGTACTTAAAGGTATTGGTACTTCAAGCGATGGCCGTTTTAAATCCATTTACGCACCGCGTCCAGACGGACAAGCTAAAGCGTTAAAACGTGCTTATGATGATGCGGGCTTTTCACCAAAAACCTGTGGTTTAATTGAAGCCCATGGTACTGGCACTAAAGCGGGTGATGCCGCTGAATTTGGCGGTTTAGTGAAACACTTCTCCCGTGACAGCGATGATAAACAACAGATTGCTTTAGGCACAGTCAAATCACAAATTGGTCACACAAAAGCGGCCGCTGGCTCTGCGGGCATGATCAAAGCGATATTGGCACTACACCATAAAGTATTGCCTGCTACATTACATATTGATCAACCAAACCCGAGCCTTGATATTGAAAATAGCCCCTTATATTTAAACAGTGAAACACGCCCGTGGATGATACGTGAAGATGGTCAACCACGCCGCGCAGGGGTAAGTTCATTTGGTTTTGGTGGTACTAATTACCATATGGTCTTAGAAGAATATCAACCAACGGCACAAGGACAATATCGATTAAATTCGGTGCCACAAACCATTGTAGTGACAGCAGCAGATGAACAAACCCTGATCAGTACTTTAACTGATTGGCAGACAAAATTAACCGTTGACGTCGATGCCCAGTCTTATGCGTTTAATGCCTTAGTGACTGAGTGTGTGTTACAAACACCGGCAACTGAATTAGCACGTTGTGGTTTTGTTGCCAAAAATGCTGATGAAGCCGTTAGCATGATTATTGCGGCATTAAAACAGTTTAACGCGAAAGCGGGAGCAGACGAGTGGTCGGTACCCACGGGTATTTATTTCCGTAAATCAGGCTTAGCTACAACAGGTAAAGTGGTGGCGTTATTCTCTGGTCAAGGTTCACAATATGTTAATATGGGACGTGAGTTAGCCTGTAACTTCCCTAGCGTAATGCAAGCCGCAGCAGATATGGACAGTGAGTTCGCGCAAGCGGGTTTAGGTCAATTAACACCAACTACTTACCCAATTCCAGTCTTTAATGACGATGCCCGTAAAGCACAAGATGAAGCTTTACGTTTAACACAACATGCACAACCGGCCATTGGCACCTTAAGTGTTGGTCTTTATAAAACTTTTACTAATGCCGGTTTTAAAGCCGATTTCACCGCCGGTCATAGCTTTGGTGAATTAACGGCACTTTGGGCTGCGGGGGTGGTAAATGACAGCGATTATATGATGTTGGCGCGTAGCCGTGGTCAAGCGATGGCAGCACCAACAGGTGATGCAGCGAAAGACTTTGATGCGGGTACCATGATTGCCGTAGTCGGTGATCCAACGGCTATTGCCGCTGATATTAAAGACATCAAAGACATTAGTATTGCTAACTACAACTCAAACAATCAAGTAGTGGTTGCGGGTGTTACCCGTCAAATTGCGATTGCCATTGATGAACTGAAAGCCAAAGGCTACAAAGTAGTGCCGTTGCCGGTCTCTGCGGCGTTCCATACCTCTTTGGTTGGTCATGCACAAAAGCCCTTTGCACAGGCGATTGATAAGGCTAAATTTAATAAACCGACCATCCCCGTATTTGCTAACGGCACAGGTAAAGCACATGCAAATAAAGCGGCAGACATCAAAAAAGTCTTAAAAAACCATATCCTAGAGTCAGTACATTTTAATGAAGAAATTGACAATATTTACGCCGCAGGTGGACGAGTCTTTGTTGAATTTGGTCCTAAAAATGTTTTAACCAAATTAGTTGAAAACATCTTAAAAGATAAAGACGATGTGGTGGCTATTGCGGTTAATGCTAACCCGAAAAAATCTGCGGATATGCAATTACGTCAAGCCGCAGTACAAATGGCGGTCTTAGGTTTAGAACTGAATGATATTGACCCGTACTGCGCAGTTAAACGTCCATTAGCTGCACCGAAAATGTCACCCCTAGCAATGAAGTTAACCGGTGCTTCTTATGTAAGCCCTAAAACCAAAAAAGCCTTTGATGATGCCTTAAATGACGGCTGGACTATTAAACAAGCCTATGCAGCACCAATAGCCGTACCTGAGCCACAAGTTAAAGTGGTAGAGAAAATTGTTGAAGTAGAGCGTATTGTTGAAGTTGAAAAAATTGTCTATTTAAATGCCGATGGTACTGTCGCTGATAGCAGCAAAGTTGTTGCACCAGCCAACCATAACAATAGCAGTGACGCGAATGGTTTAGTGAGCAGTATTGAACGCAGTGTCAGTCAGTTTGTTAATCATCAACAGCAATTGTTAAATGTGCATGAACAATATATGCAAGGGCCTAAAGATTATGCCAAAACTTTTGGTGCCGTACTTGCTGCGCAAACAACAGGTGAATTACCCGAAAGTGTCGATCGCACCTTAGGTATGTATCATGACTTCCAATCGGAAACGTTACGCGTGCATGAGCAGTACCTAAATAACCAAACTGATAACATGGCGGTAATGTTGTCATCGTCGCCAACGAGTGCCAGCGAAACAAGGGTTGTCACCAAAGCGGTTGAATCCACAGCAAGACCAGTAACACCAACAACTTCAACCATTGCCACAGAAACAGTGCAGCCAGTACCAAGATCACAGCCAATCCAAGCTGTGCAAGCAAGACAGCCTTTACAAGTGACGGCTGCAGCCGTTGCTATGGCACCGGTTGCTGAAACAGTGGTAGCAGTACCTAAAACATTACCTGATGCAGCAACATCACTTGATCTAAACAGAATTCAAACGGTAATGATGGAAGTTGTTGCTGAGAAGACTGGCTATCCAACCGAGATGTTAGCGTTGGAAATGGATATGGAAGCCGATTTAGGCATCGACTCCATTAAACGGGTGGAGATTTTAGGTTCAGTACAAGAAATTATTGCTGATTTACCAGAGCTTAACCCTGAAGATTTAGCTGAGCTACGCACCTTAGCTGAAATCGTTGATTATATGCAATCAAAAGCAAAAGCCAGTGCGCCTGTGAATGCAAATACACTGCATCTAGTTCAGACTGACCCTGTGGCTAACATTGACTTAGCCCACATCCAACGTGTGATGATGGAGGTAGTGGCTGAGAAAACAGGTTACCCAACCGAAATGCTTGAGCTAGAAATGGACATGGAAGCCGACTTAGGTATCGACTCTATTAAACGCGTCGAAATTTTAGGCGCGGTACAAGAAACGATTTCTGATCTTCCTGAGCTTAACCCAGAAGATCTCGCTGAGCTAAGAACCTTAGGCGAAATCGTTAGTTACATGCAATCTAAAGTTGCGGCTGCTCCGGCAAGCGCGCCAGCTAATGAAAGTGCACTAGCTAGTAGTGCAGTTAATGTTGCGGTAACTAGCGCACCAGCCATTGACTTAGCCTATATCCAAAGTGTCATGATGACGGTCGTGGCTGAGAAAACCGGTTATCCAACAGAAATGTTAGAGCTTGGTATGGACATGGAAGCCGATTTAGGTATCGACTCTATTAAACGCGTCGAAATCTTAGGCGCGGTACAAGAAACGATTTCTGATCTTCCTGAGCTTAACCCAGAAGATCTCGCTGAGCTAAGAACCTTAGGTGAAATAGTTACTTATATGCAAAGTAAAGTTGCACCAACTGAGCCGACGCCTCCTGGCGCTAAAACTGCGGTACCTGTTGCAGAGCAGTCAAATGATGTTACTGCTGATTTTCAGCCAGCACCCAGTGCTACGGTAGCGTTAACTGCGCTATCATCAGTAAATAAAATTATTCAAGACCTTAGTCAACAAGGGACTAATGCCTTAGCTAATGTTCTAGTCGTTGACGATGGTAGTGGCGCAGCAGTGGCACTAAGCGGCAAGCTTATTAAAGCGGGTTGGCAGGTTACCGCCTTAAAACCTAACTGGGTGGTAAGCAGCGCTAAAAAGGCTTTTGCCAAAGCCGTTAATGTCATTGAAATTGGTAGCAGCGATAAAACCGTCGATGAGACACAAATTAAAGACATCATTGAGAAAAATGAACAACTTGATGCGGTTATTTATCTGCAAAGTACAGACCTTAAAAGAAAGAATTCCGTTAATTCGATTGAATACCCAGAATCAGCAAAACAAGGGTTAATGTTAGCCTTTGTTTTAGCCAAACTGTGTAATGTTAAAAAAGCCAATAAAGCCCGTGCTTCCTTTGTGGTCGTAACACGTCAAGGTGGTACCTTAGGTTATGTCAACGAAAAGGTGAAAGCCGATGTTAATGCTGATTTAGTACAAGCGGGCTTAGCGGGTTTAGTTAAAACCATCAACCATGAGTGGAATACCAGCGATGATAGTGTTTTTTGTCGAATCGTTGATCTATCAGCCAAATTATCGGCAGATAAAGCCGCTACTATCATCAATGATGAGTTACTTGATATTGATACAACAACGATAGAAGTGGCCCATGATACCGATAACCTAAGTAACAATATTGGCACCCGTTTAACACTGACTGGTGTGGCTACCGACAGTTATGCTCTTTCAGCGGGCGCAAGTATTGACAAAAAATCAGTATTTATAGTCAGTGGTGGTGCCAAAGGTGTTACCGCACATTGTGTTATCGAACTAGCGAAACAATACCAGTCTAGCTTTATCTTGTTAGGTCGTTCATCATTTGATGATAGCGAGCCAAGCTGGGCCGCAGGCATCAGTGAGGAAGTGGCGCTGAAAAAAGCGGCGATGCAAGCCTTAATTGCCCGTGGTGATAAACCAACGCCAGTGAAAGTGACGCAATTTGTTCGTCCTGTTTTGGCAAATCGTGAAATAGCACAAACCTTAACGGCAATTAAAGCCGCGGGTGGTCAAGCACAATATGTTGCGGCTGATGTCACGGAGAGTGCTAGCGTAACCGCTGCCGTTACGTCGGTGAGTAAAGAAGCAGGTTATGGCAAGGTTACGGGCATCATTCATGGTGCGGGTGTATTAGCGGATAAGTTTATCGAGCAAAAAACCTTAGCCGAGTTTAATGCGGTATATAGTACTAAAATTGAAGGTCTGTTATCGCTACTTGCGGCTACCGAGCAAAACAATATTAAACACCTGGTGTTATTTTCATCGGCAGCAGGTTTCTACGGTAATCCAGGCCAGTCTGATTACTCTATCGCTAA
The DNA here is from genome assembly GCA_037132835.1 of Colwellia sp. Classification (GTDB taxonomy): domain Bacteria; phylum Pseudomonadota; class Gammaproteobacteria; order Enterobacterales; family Alteromonadaceae; genus Colwellia. Next base: position 9,269 of record JBAHZW010000147.1, read on the forward strand.
CGATATTTTAAATAAAACCGCTTATCGCTTTAAAGCGTTAAACCCTAGTGCGCAAGTACTAAGCTTTAACTGGGGGCCTTGGGATGGCGGCATGGTAACACCTGAGCTTAAACGTATGTTTAACGACCGTGGTGTTTATATTATTCCCCTTGATGCAGGGGCAAAGTTATTAGTCAGTGAATTAGCGGCAAAGACTAACCGTTGTGCACAAATTTTGGTGGGTAATGATCTTTCTAAAGACTCAACTAAAGCCTCCACGAAAGGTACAGCAGGTACTGAGGTAAAAAAGCCACAAGTTAGTTGCTTAACCGTAAGTGTTAATAAAACACTTTTAGCGACTAACAATAAATTTTTAACCGACCATACCATTGGTGATGAGCAAGTCTTACCAACGGTATGTGCGATTGCTTGGATGCGTGATGCTGCAGAGGCCGTTTATAACGGTTTTACTTACCAAGGTTTGGCAAATTACAAGTTGTTCAAAGGCATCATCTTTGATGGTGCACAAGCAAGCCAATACAATATTAGTATGGATGCAGAAGTGAATGATGCAAACCTGCTGGTTGATTGCAAAATATCAAGCATCAATGCACAAGGTAAAACGGTATTTCATTACGGTGCACAGCTAAACTTAGTTAACGAATCAGCAGCTAAGTTAGCGTCTAGCCCTACGGTTGAACTAAACGTGCCGACCCGCGGTGAAAATGCCGCAGAACTTTATACTAATGGCACCTTATTTCATGGCGAAAGTTTACAAGGTATTACTGAGATCCTTAACTGTGATGAGCAAGGTTTATTACTTAGCTGCCAAGTACCCGACGTTGCCAGTAGTAAACAAGGCGACTTTCCTATGGGTATAAGTAATATCTTTGCCAACGATCTTGCTTACCAAGCCATGTTAGTGTGGGTGAAAAGAGAGTTAGGTTTGGGTAGTTTACCCTCGAGTACCGAGCGTTGGACGCTTTACCGTGATGTGAATCGCGGTGAACATTTTTACTTACAACTAAGCGTAGTGAAAAGCTCTGGCAAGGGTAAACAGCGTGGCTCGTTAGTGGCGGATATTCAGTTGATTGATGAAAATAAACAGCTGCTCGCTGAGTTGAAATCAGCGAAAGTAACTGCCAGTGCCAACTTAAACGATTTGTTTTTACCTAAAGTAGCTAAAAACGAGGCAAGTGTTTAATGGTGATCGGTAATAATAATTACGCCATTATCGGTTTAGATGCACAGTTTGAAAATTACAACGGCGTTCATACGGATATTGATCGGGTTGAACGTGCGCTATATCTTGGTAAAATTGCGGGCAAAGAGCAGAGCAAAGAACTTGCTGCTGATCATCAGCTAAAACTTTCAGCTGCAAGCTGCCAACAAGCGCTTGCACGCATGGCGCAAGCCAATCAACTTAATAGTGCCAATATTAAGGTCATTATTGTCAGTGAAAAGGATAACTTGGCTGTTAATGGCGCGATTGAAAAGCTCATTGATAATGCTGCCGTGGTACCTTCATTAGCGCAAGCGTTGACACAACTTGAGTTACTCACTAAACACCAGACTAGACAAGAAAGGCAACAAGATAACTTGGTTGCTATTCTAGGGCTCAATTTAGCGAATAACTTAGCCGATCAGCTAACTGAAACAATGGTTAAGCAGCACAAGGCGACCATAAGTTTTGATCAAAGCTTTACTGATTATCAACATTGTCATGGCATCGCTGCGTTATTATTTTCATCACTTGAGTTTGCTAAAACTAATGATCACTATATCTATGCTGAGTTAACCAGTGCTGCGATGGGTGAAGATATATTGGCAACAAGCCAAGCGGCTTTGAACAATGCCAAGGTGGCGGCACAAGATATTGGTTTATTAGAAGTTTCAGCATTAGCAAATAAACAAGCGGCCTTTACTGAGTCGCAAGCATTATTGAACACATATTCCGTCAACTCGCACATGACGTTAAATACCGCTATCTCTTGTGCCCGTAGTACTACCGGTGAGGGTGCTGGTTTTTCGCAAGTGTTAGGTTTATTGCGGACGGTTATTGCTTTGCAGCAACGTTATATTCCAGCGATTAGTGATTGGCAACAGCCCAATGCGAGTGAACTTGATTTATGGCAAAGTTCGAGCTTTTATTTAGCAACCGAGTCACGTCCTTGGTATCCACAACCGACGGGCAATGCAAATTTAGCGGCCTACAGTTGTTTAGCCGCTAATAGCGACTATTGTCATGTTATTTTACAAGAAAATAAAGCCGATCTGATTGACGATAAACATGCGGGCAGCGATATTCGCCTTAACGGTTATATCGCTTGCAGTGATTTACAACTGGTACTAATCAGTGGTAATGCTCAGCAGGATTTATTGACTCAGTTGGCTGACATCGAAGTAGCGCTTGAACATAACGAAATGAGTATTAAAGACCTTGCTTTTAGGTGTTTTCAGCAGTTCAATTCAACTTCAAACAAGTACAGTATTGCACTCTTGGCAGAGTCCATCGACGATTTACTAAAAGAAATTTTGTCAGCAAAATTTGGGGTTGCCATCGCTTTTACCAATCAAAAAGATTGGCGTACCCCTAAAGGCAGTTACTTTACGCCAACCCCGGTTAATAATGTCGATAATCATGACACAGACAGTAACAATGTCGCCTTTTTATACCCCGGTATTGGCGCGACTTATGTGGGTTTAGGTCGTGACTTATTTCATTTATTTCCTGAAATCCATCAAGATGTGGCGAATTTAGCCGATGATATTGGCGCCAGTTTAAAAGATACTTTATTAAACCCGCGCAGTATTATTCGACCAGACTTTAACGCGTTAAAACAACTCGATTTAAACCTGCGTGGTAACTTAGCCGATATCGCCGAGGCAGGAGTAGGTTTTGCTTGTGTTTTTACCAAGGTTTTTGAAAACGTCTTCAAGGTGAAAGCCGATTACGCCACAGGTTATTCCATGGGGGAAGTCAGCATGTATGCCGCTTTAGGCGCATGGCAACAACCGGGTTTAATGAGTGCTCGTTTAGCGAATTCAGACACGTTTAATGAACGTTTGTGTGGTGATTTATTAACCTTGCGTGAACATTGGCGTCTACCTGAGTTAAACAAGGGTAAGAAAGAGCTGATTTGGGAAACTTACACCATTAAAGCAACACTTGAACAAGTGTTGACAGCCAGTGCCGGAGAAGAACGCGTTTATTGCACTATTATCAACACCCCAGAGAGTTTATTACTGGCGGGTTATCCTGAAGATTGTCTACGGGTGATTAAAAAATTAGGTGTCCGTACCATGGCGCTCAATATGGCTAATGCAATTCATAGTGCACCAGCAAACATTGAATACGATGCCATGGTGGACTTGTACACCATGGACGTTACGCCCAGAATAACGACCAAAATGTACTCAAGTTCCTGTTATTTACCTATCCCACAATTAAGTAAAGCCATAGCCAATAGTGTCGCCAAATGTTTATGTGATCGGGTAGACTTTCCGCGCTTGATTAATACTTTGTATGATAAAGGTGCGCGGGTATTTATCGAAATGGGACCGGGTCGTTCATTGTGCAGCTGGGTCGATAAAATTTTAGACTTTAGCGGAGTTGGCGTTAATCAGCCATCAGCTAAAGCAAGCGTCGCCGTGCCAGTTAATGCCAAAGGCACGAGTGACGAGTTAACCTATTTAAGAGCCATTGCAAAGTTAAGCAGTCATGGTGTGCCGTTAGATCTGCAGCGCTTGTTTAATGGCTCAATTATTGTAGATAAAGTTTAAAATCGTAACTTGTAATAAATAAAGGTTAAAAATAGCATAAAGCTCAATGGATAACGTTAGGCACAAGCCTTAATAACGTCATCCCCGACGTTTCTGATCGGCGAGCCATGACTTAAATAAGCCAACAAAATTAAACACATTAGTTTAAAAAATTCTCTTTAGAGGAAAATATGGAAAATATTGCTGTAGTAGGTATTGCTAATTTATTCCCCGGCTCAAGTGCGCCAGAAGAATTTTGGCAAAAATTACTGAATAAAGAAGATTGTCGTAGTAAAGCGACGGCTGAGCAAATGGGTGTAGACCCAGCTAAGTACACGGGTAAAAAAGGTGATACTGACAAATTTTACTGTGTACATGGTGGTTATATTCGAGGTTTCGACTTTGATGCCTCTGCGTTTAGCCAAGCTGACAATGATCTAACCACTGATTATCTCAATCAACTTGATGACTTAAATCAATGGGCGCTTTATGTCACCAAACAAGCCTTAACCGATGCCGGTTATTGGCGCAGCGATAAACTCGACAACTGTGGTGTCATTTTAGGAAACTTATCGTTTCCGACTAAATCATCGAATCACTTATTTATGCCCTTGTATCATCAAGTGGTCGATAACGCCTTAAAAGCGACCTTGAATAAAGACTTTCAGTTAAGTCACTTTTCGGATACGGATATTGCGAATAATAATATTCATGCTGATAATGCCTTAGTTGCTGGTTATCCAGCGGCATTATTAGCCAAAGCGGCAGGTTTAGGTGGAACACACTTTGCCCTTGATGCCGCCTGTGCATCAAGTTGCTATTCCGTGAAGTTAGCCTGTGATTATTTACATACGGGGAAAGCTGACATGATGTTAGCTGGTGCCGTTTCTGGTGCTGATCCTATGTTTGTGAATATGGGTTTCTCTATTTTTCAGGCATACCCAGCCAACAATATTCATGCCCCGTTTGATAAAAAGTCTCAAGGTTTATTTGCGGGTGAAGGCGCTGGCATGATGGTACTTAAACGCCATAGTGATGCCGTACGTGATGGCGATACCATTCACGCTATCATTAAAGGTGGCGCATTATCGAATGATGGTAAAGGCGAATTTGTCCTAAGCCCCAATACTAAAGGGCAAGTATTAGTTTACCAACGTGCTTATGAAGATGCGGGCGTAAACCCTAGTGATGTTGACTACCTTGAGTGTCATGCAACGGGTACCCCTAAGGGAGATAATGTTGAATTAACCTCGATGGATACATTTTTCAGTCGCTATCCACGTGCTCAAGACAACAAACCACTGCTTGGCTCAGTGAAATCTAACTTAGGCCACTTGCTTACTGCGGCAGGTATGCCGGGTATGACCAAGGCTATTTGGGCACTGAAAGAAGGGATAATCCCCGCAACCATCAACTTAAATGAGCCGTTAAGCTCTAAAAAGGGGTATTTAACCGGCGCACAAATGCCAACTGAAACTATTGCTTGGCCAACATCGACTAACCGTAGTCATAACGCTAAACCGCGAACCGCAGGGGTAAGTGTTTTTGGCTTTGGTGGCGCTAATGCTCATTTAGTGTTACAACAGCCAACACAAACACTGTCAGCCATTACTGAGCAAGCAAAAGTGCGTCAGCCTTTGGCTATTATTGGTATGGATGCTCATTTTGGTAGTGCGAGTAACTTAGCAAGTTTTAACACCCTTATTCAAAATAATGCCAATACCTTTAGAGAGCTACCAACTCAACGTTGGAAAGGCATGAATAACGATATTGAAGTCATGAATGCCTTAGGTTTAGCAAAAGCGCCACTGGGCGGTTATGTTGAAGACTTCGAAATTGATTTTTTACGGTTTAAAGTGCCACCGAACGAGCAAGATTGTTTAATCCCTCAGCAATTAATGATGATGAAAGTAGCCGATAATGCGGCTAAAGATGCGGGTTTAAAAGAAGGCAGCAATGTCGCGGTATTAGTGGCTATGGGCATTGAGTTAGAGTTACATCAATACCGAGGCCGTGTTAATTTAACCACCCAAATTGAAGAAAGTTTAGTACAGCAAGGTATTACGCTTTCTGATGAGCAACGTGAAACCTTAACCAATATTGCTAAAGATGGTGTGGCTCATGCGGCGCAATTGAATCAATATACCAGTTTTATTGGTAATATCATGGCTTCACGTATCTCTGCCTTATGGGATTTTTCTGGCCCAGCCATTACTTTATCGGCAGAAGAAAATTCGGTCTATCGCTGTGTTGAATTAGCCGAAAATTTATTTCAAACCAGTGATGTTGACGCAGTTATTATTGCCTCGGTTGATTTAGCCGGCTCGATTGAAAACATTACCTTGAGACAACACTATGGCTCGGTAAAAAGTAGTCCAGTAGATCATGCTTCTGTGGCAAGTGACGCTGCAGCTAACCCTTTAGCAAATAATCAATGGTTAGTTGGTGAGGGCGCGGGTGCGTTTGTCGTTAAACCTAAATCACAAGTGAACGAACAAAGTATTTACGCCTATATTGATAGTGTCAGTTTTGCCAAAGGCGGTGATGAAGCCGCGTTAACCAAAGCCGCACATCAGGCACTTAGCCTAGCGGGCATGAATGCTGCTGATATCAGCCAAGTTGAAGCCCACGCCAGTGGCTTTAGTGGCGAAAACTGTGTTGAAGCGCAAGCGCTGCCTAAACTCTACGTCGGTAAAGTGATTAGCAGTGTAAAAACAAATATTGGTCATACCTTCAATGCCTCTGGTGTTGCCAGTATTATTAAAACCGCACTGATTTTGGATGCCGCAGCGCATAAAAATGATACTAAAAGTGATGTGGCGACTCATATAGCGATAAGTGGCTTAGGTAAAGATGACAGCTGTGCCCACCTTATTTTGTCAGCCAGTGAGCACGTTCATCAAGCCGCAGCCTTCATTGCAGCAAAGCCACGCCCTCAGTTAATCAAAACCATTACCTTAGGGGGGAAAGACATTTTTGATGCCATTGTTAATCACGGACAAAGTGCTGAGATGAACACGATTAAACAGCTGTTTTCACAACAAGCCTTAACGCCGATTAAACAAGGCATTAATCTGATGAATATCAAAAGTAAATTATTCGCCAGCGCAGAAAATGTCAGTGCAGACCAGCAAGTACCTTTACCTATTCAAGCCAAAATACGACCGAATGTCGTTACTGGAGTACAAGTGAACAAAACGACTAACGTTAGCGCTAACAGCAAGACTAAAGCGGTAAAACATCAAGCCAGTAAAGAAATTTATCAGCAAGCGGCTACTCAACAAGCCTTTTTGACCACGCGTCAAATGGCGAGTGAGCAAATTTCTCAGTTGATTGACATGCAAATTAATGCCACTGAGCAAAGTCAGCTAAGCCGTGGTACAACACAGACACCTGAGCTTGCTATTGTTAGTTCAAATGAAACGGTAAGTTTAACCGCAATTAATAACCGCTGGGCAGCCGGATCAGGTTTTAAAATTAAAGGCCCTAAAGGGTATAACTATCCAGCATTACAGCTTGAAGAGCGTTTTAATCAACCGGAAAAAATCATTTGGGATACCGCTGATTTAGTGGAATTTGCCGAAGGTGATATTGGCAATGTTTTTGGTGAAGAGTACCGCATTATTGATAGTTACTCACGCCGGGTACGTTTACCCACCACAGATTATTTATTGGTCTCGCGTGTTACTGAGCTTGAAGCGACAGTGAATGAATATAAAAAATCATACATGTGCACTGAGTATGATATCCCTGTTGATGCACCTTTTTTAATTGATGGCCAAATCCCCTGGTCCGTCTCCGTTGAGTCAGGGCAATGTGATTTATTATTAATCTCTTATATTGGTATTGATTTTCAAGCGAAAGGTGAGCGCGTTTATCGTTTGCTTGATTGTGAATTAACCTTCCTTGAAGAAATGGCCTTTGGCGGCGAAACGCTGCGTTATGAAATTCATATCGACTCTTATGCGAGAAATGGTGAGCAGTTATTATTCTTTTTTCACTACGATTGTTATGTGGGTGATAAAAAAGTACTGATCATGCGTAATGGTTGTGCTGGTTTCTTTACTGACGACGAGCTAAAAGACGGCAAAGGTGTTATTCATAATGACAAAGACAAGGCGCAGTTTGCTGAGGCCGTTAAAACTTCATTCACGCCTTTATTAACGCGTACTCGTGATCAATACGATTTTAACGACATGATGAAACTGGTTAACGGTGACGTTGCCGGCTGTTTTGGCTCAGCGTATGAGCAACAAGGTCGTAATCCATCGATTAAATTCTCCTCAGAAAAGTTTTTGATGATCGAGCGTATTATCAATGTTGATGCTACTGCGGGACATTGGGGCTTAGGCATAGTTGAAGGGCAGAAAGACTTAGACCCTAACCATTGGTACTTCCCATGTCACTTTAAAGGTGACCAAGTGATGGCCGGCTCATTAATGAGTGAAGGGTGTGGTCAAATGGCGATGTTCTTTATGTTATCGCTAGGCATGCACGACAATATGAACAATGCACGTTTCCAACCGATGCCGGGTGAGTCACAAACGGTACGTTGTCGTGGTCAAGTTCAGCCACAGCATAATACGCTAACCTACCGTATGGAAGTCACGGAAATGGGCATGAAGCCATATCCGTTTCTTAAAGCCAATATTGATATTATTCTTGATGGCAAGGTCGTGGTTGATTTTAAAAACTTGGCGATGATGATCACCGAACAAGATGAAAACTCACCTTATCCAGTGACTTTACCTGACAATGTACAGTTGGTGAATAAAGACGCTGTAACAGCGGAACCCATTAAAGCCATTAATGCGATAGAAAAACCGCCTGAGTTAGCGGCTTCAAACGAACTAGACGAGCGTGGTATTAACCCGTTCAAACATCTAGAACGCCCGCTAATGAGAGTAATGTCAGACTTTGATGCACCGAAAGAAAAAGGCGTAACGCCGGTTCAACATTTTGCCGCGCCTATGGTGGCCGGACAAAATAGAGAACCTAACACGGCACCATTTACCCCTTGGCATATGTTTGAATTTGCGACGGGTAATATTTCAAAATGTTTTGGTTCAGACTTTGATGTATATAAAAACAGAATTCCACCACGTACCCCCTGTGGTGACTTACAAGTCGTTACCCAAGTGGTGGAAGTGCAGGGCACACGCCTTGATTTGAAAAAAACATCTAGCTGTATCGCTGAATATTATGTACCCAGAGATGCGTGGTACTTCACTAAAAACAGTATTGATAACTGGATGCCTTATTCCTTAATTATGGAAATAGCCTTGCAACCTAATGGCTTTATTTCTGGTTATATGGGCACCACCTTAAAATACCCTGAAAAAGATTTATTTTTCCGTAATTTAGATGGCAGCGGTGACTTAATTAAATCAGTGGATTTACGTGATAAAACCATTGTTAATAAGTCGGTATTATTAAGCACTACCATGGCTGGCGGCATGATCATTCAAAGTTTCACCTTTGAACTTTATGTTAAAGATAACAATGCCGCGGCGCAAGCATTGGACAAACATGACTTGTTCTACAAAGGCACGGCAGTATTTGGTTACTTCGGCGCAGATGCACTGACTAACCAGTTAGGTATAGATAACGGTAAAGTCACATACCCTTGGTTTGTTGATAACAAAACCCCGAAAACTGATATAGAAGAGCTTGACCTAACAAATAAATCATTGGCACTTTATCAAGCACCCGTCAATAAACCTCATTATAAATTAGCGGGTGGTCAAATGAACTTCATTGATACCGTCTCTATTGTTGAAGGAGGGGGTAAAAGCGGTATTGCTTATGTACATGGTGAACGTACCATTGATGCCACCGATTGGTTCTTCCGTTATCACTTCCATCAAGATCCCGTCATGCCTGGTTCGTTAGGTGTCGAAGCGATCATTGAATTAATGCAAACTTACGCCTTGAAAAATGATCTAGGTAAGCAGTTTACTAACCCAAGGTTTATCACCCCAGCCACGTTAGTGAAATGGAAATACCGTGGTCAAATTACCCCCTTAAATAAACAAATGTCATTGGATGTGCATATTACTGAGATCATCACCGCAGAGGGTGAAGTGCGTTTAGTGGGTGATGCCAATTTATCAAAAGATGGTTTACGCATTTATGAAGTGAAGGATATTGTCTTGTCTATTGTAGAGGCATAAGCATAAACGCAAGCCACACAGCCATCATGCTCGAAGTGTTTGTTTAATGATCCATCTTGTGGGATAAGAGCCTAGTAAAAAGAGAATGGATACCCGATCAGTGACTTCGGGTATGACGTTAAAGGACTGGTTATTGGTATTTTCAGTAAATGAGTTGCCGTTAATTGTTATATAAATTGTAGACTCATGTTACTCAGCCATCATGCTCGAAGTGTCTGATCGAGGATCCATCGTGTCTATTCTTTAGAATATATAATTGTCATGGAAGATAATATGAAACAACCCGCAGTATATATATTGGCAAGCAAGAAAAATGGCACCTTATATATCGGTGTTACCAGTGATCTAATAAAGCGGCTTTGGCAACATAACAATCAAGCTGTCACGGGTTTTACTAAAAAATATGTAGTGCATCATTTAGTTTATTTTGAACAATATGATGATATGGAAAATGCAATTAAGCGAGAGAAGCAACTTAAGCGCTGGAATAGGGCTTGGAAAATTAAATTAATTACCAGCACTAACCCAAATTGGTATGACTTGTATAGTGAGATCAAATAACGAGAAACATGGATATAGGACAATGTGTTTAATGCATTATCGAATAAAGGGCATCTGTGCCACCTCATATCCGACACTTCGGATATGAGGGGAAATACTTTTATCAATATATTCATGCCATACAGTCGTCATCCTCGAAGTGTCTGATCGAGGATCCAGTCTTTTGTATAAAATATTGAAGAACAGAACATAATTAGGAACAACAATGTCAAAGCTAAATTTTAATAACAACAACGCCATTGATTGGGCGTGGCAAGTCGATAACAACAATATCACTACGGACAATAGCGCGATTAAAGCGGCGTTAATGAACCTTAGCCTGCCTGTTTATATCGCTAATAAAAGCAGTGGTAATGAAAGTGAAGTAGGCCTTGCCAATAAGACGATGGCTAATAACGCCACGGCAGATAGCTGTAATGTTTTAGCTTTTTCACAAAAACTGACGCCAGAAGACTTAGGTGATGATGCTTATAAAAAGCAACATGGTGTAAAATACGCCTATCATGGTGGCGCGATGGCTAATGGCATTTCCTCGGTTGAATTAGTGGTCGCTTTAGGTAAGGCCGGCTTTTTATGTTCCTTTGGCGCAGCTGGTTTAGTACCTGATGCGGTTGAAGAAGCAATAAAACATATTCAAGCAGCATTGCCAAATGGACCTTATGCGGTGAATTTAATTCATGCTCCTGCTGAAGAGGCATTAGAGCGCGGCGCGGTTGAACGTTTTTTAAAACTTGGCGTTAAAACGGTTGAAGCCTCTGCTTATTTAGGGCTGACTGAACATATTGTTTGGTATCGTTTAGCGGGTTTATCTAAAAATGCCGATGGCAGCGTTAATATCGGCAATAAAGTTATCGCCAAAGTATCACGCACTGAAGTGGGTCGGCGTTTTATGGAGCCAGCGCCGCAAAAGTTGATTGATAAATTACTTGCCCAAGGAAAAATTAGCCAAGAGCAAGCTGAGCTATCTAAACTCGTGCCTATGGCCGATGATATTACCGCCGAAGCTGATTCGGGTGGACATACCGACAATCGTCCATTAGTAACCTTGTTGCCAACCATTATTGCACTGCGTGATGAGATACAAGCACACTATAACTTCTCTCCCGCATTACGCGTTGGTGCTGGTGGTGGTATTGGTACCCCAGAAGCGGCCTTAGCGGCCTTTAATATGGGCGCAGCGTATATTGTTCTTGGCTCTGTTAACCAAGCCTGTGTTGAAGCGGGTGCCTCTGAATATACCCGTAAATTATTGGCTAGCGTGGAAATGGCCGATGTGACTATGGCGCCAGCGGCAGATATGTTCGAGATGGGCGTTAAATTACAAGTGGTAAAACGTGGTTCAATGTTTGCCATGCGGGCGAAAAAATTATATGAGCTATATGTTGCTTATGACTCTATTGAAGCGATCCCAAGTGATGAAAGAGTTAAGATTGAAAAACAAATCTTTCGATCAAATTTAGATGAGGTTTGGACGGGTACTGAAGCGTTTTTCCGCGAACGAGATCCTGAGATGTTAGCGCGTGCACAATCAAGCCCTAAACGTAAAATGGCGTTAATTTTTCGTTGGTATTTAGGCTTAAGTTCGCGTTGGTCTAATGCGGGAGAAAAGGGCCGTGAGATGGATTATCAAATATGGGCAGGACCCAGTCTTGGTGCCTTTAATAGCTGGGTCAAAGGTACGTATTTAGAAGATTATACCCGCCGTGGCGCCGTTGATGTTGCTTTGCATATGTTAAAAGGTGCGGCCTATTTACAGCGTATTAATATGCTTAAAACACAAGGCGTAAGTCTAAGCACTGACATGGCGAGTTATCGTACTGATGACTAATATAGCGGTTACCAATCAAAGTACAGGATTTTAGAGGGAATTAAAATGACAACATGTACTGAATTTGCGGTGTTTACGGTAGCAAAAGCAGATATTGAACAAGTCGTTGCCTTAAGTGAAAGCTTATTTAGTGAGATTAATGCCACAGAGCAGCTAATTACCGCCCATCAGATCCTGCATAAAATTGATCATGAAGAAGAGATATGTTGGCAGCTAACTTGGGCAAGTATTGACGCGGTGAAAGCGACTACCGCAAAATGGCAGTCTTTTCCAAGTGCCAAGCCCTTGGAAAAACTCGTCGGAAAAAAACATTATTACGGTCACTTTGTCACTATGATAGTTAGGGGCTGTTGATCTTTCGAGATTGTTTTTGCAGCGAATTGTTGGGTATTTATACAAGGCAGAGCCTTTGTAATGTGGTTATTCCACATAAAAAGGTGATAACGCCGTAAAAATGACCAACAAACGCTGTCCGAAAGATTC
>JBAHZW010000130.1:0-51505 GCA_037132835.1 Colwellia sp.
ATCAAATTTTTATTTTTGTCACTGTAGCACTTATATCCATCACACTTCAAGATACGCCTTTTCAGCAAGATGAGAAAAATTAACTACAAGGCGTTTTTTGAAGAGAATATCATTAGGGGGTGTTGATCTTTCGCGGTTAAATTTTGTTCGAGCTAAAAGCGTTTTATTTGCGGCGAGTCGCGTAGTAGCCTAGTCATTCTACGCAAACACGACTGAACAATGAAAAAAGCGCTTTTAGCCGAATCTTTCGGACAGCGTTTGTTGGACATTTTTACGACGTCATCACCTTTTTTATGTGGAGTAACCACATTACAAAGGCTCTGCCTTGTATAAATACCCAACAACTCGCTGCAAAAAAAATCTCGAAAGATCAGCCGCCCCTATAATTAATGAAATTAATAGTGTAGAAAATCATCTTTTATCGTCTTGTCCAAAAGGGTGTAGCTAGAAAAAAAGGCTTGTTTTTTATATTTGATAAGGGCGCGGATGGTACAGTATATTATAAAGTTCTATAGTTAGTCTCTTGAGCAATCATGTTTATATCTCGCGCTTTGAACTGATTTTATAGCTTAACTTTTAGTCTGTATTTTGAAGCCCGATGGTTATATAACAAGACAAACTATTTTTCTAGTCAAAAATGCTGAATGCCCCTTGCGCTTATTCGTGTGCCACGATATAATTTATCCAGATAGAACTTAGTAAGATGTCACTGAATAAGCGCACTGGTTTCACTTGTGTTGTTTATATTCTTATTAGCATTATTGATGGCCTAGCCATTATAACTAGATAAAGCAGAAGGTATTTGTTTTATCTAGGGGGAAAACAGTGAAATAAGCCCCTATTTGGGGTTTTTTGTTTTTTGACACGTAAAGAATTACGTAATGGAGACAAATAAAGCAAAATTTCGCTGGGCTATATGCCCTTTTTTTATATCTGAAATTTATATTTTAGCGCTTATGTAGTCATCATAAGGGTAGAGTAACAGGAGAAAACGCTTGGCTAAATTTGAGCAAAAACTAACTGAATTAATACGGCCTGCCGTTGAAGAAACGGGCAAAAGTTTATTAGGCATTGAATATATCAGTGCGGGCAATAACTCGGTTTTACGTTTGTTTATTGACCATGAAAATGGCATCAATGTTGATGACTGTGCTGAAGTAAGTCGCCAAGTGGGGGCTTTATTAGATGTAGAAGACCCAATTAGCAGTGAATATAACCTAGAGGTTTCATCTCCTGGTGTTGACCGACCCTTATTTGAGTTGGCACATTTTCAAGCGGTTATTGGCGAAACGGTGAATGTAAAGTTATCGATGCCTTTGAATGGTCGTCGAAAGTTTAAAGGACCGTTAATGGCTATAGAAAATGATACCTTAATAGTAGAAGTTGACAGCATAGATTATGAACTTGCTATCAGCAATGTAGATAAAGCGAATCTTGTCGCAAAGTTTTAAACCTTAAGTACATTATCAGTTAACATAAATTAAAGGCTAAGTAGCATGAGTAAGGAAATATTACTGGTTGTTGATGCGGTTTCTAATGAAAAAGCATTACCACGTGAAAGCATTTTTGAAGCGATGGAAACTGCTTTGGAAACAGCTACCAAGAAAAAATACGATGGTGACATTGAAGTGCGTGTTGCTATCGACCGTGTAACCGGAGAGTTTGAGACTTTCCGACGGTGGTTAATCGTTGAAGACAGCGAAATACCAATGGAAAACCCGTATGCTGAAATTGGTTTAGCCGCAGCACAATATGATGACCCTTCTTTAAATGTAGGTGATTATGCTGAAGATAAAATTGAGTCAGTAACATTTGATCGTGTTACTACGCAAACAGCAAAACAAGTTATTGTACAAAAAATTCGTGAAGCTGAACGAGCGTTAATTGTTGATGCTTATCAAGATCAACTCGGCGAAATTGTCACGGGTGTTGTCAAAAAATCCAGTCGTGAAAGTGTTATTATTGATTTGGGTAATAATGCAGAAGCCATTATCTACCGTGATGATATGTTACCACGCGAAACATTTCGCCCAGGTGACCGCGTACGTGGCTTATTGTATGAAATTAAACCCGAAGCACGCGGAGCACAATTATTTGTCAGTCGTACTAAACCAGAAATGTTAATTGAGCTTTTCCGTGTTGAAGTGCCTGAAATTGGTGAAGAAATGCTAGAAATTAAGGGCGCGGCTCGCGATCCAGGTTCTCGCGCTAAAATTGCCGTTAAAAGTAATGATAAACGTATTGACCCTGTTGGCGCTTGTGTTGGTATGCGTGGTTCACGTGTGCAAGCTGTTTCAGGTGAGTTAGGCGGAGAGCGTATTGATATCGTCTTATATGATAACAACGTTGCTCAATATGTCATTAATGCTATGTCACCTGCTGAAGTTGCTTCAATTATTGTCGATGAAGACAAAGGAACTATGGATATTGCCGTTGAAGAAAGTAATTTAGCGATGGCAATTGGTCGCAATGGCCAAAATATTCGTTTAGCAAGCCAGTTAACGGGTTGGGAACTTAACGTGATGACTGTTTCTGATATGAAAGAAAAGCATCAGGCAGAAAATGATAAAGTATTAAACTTGTTTATTGATAAGTTAGACCTAGATGAAGACTTTGCTACATTACTTGCTGAAGAAGGCTTTACTTCATTAGAAGAAATTGCTTATGTGCCCGTAGCTGAGATGCTAGATATTGATGGTTTGAATGAAGAAATCATTACAGAACTACGTGAACGTGCTAAAGAAGCATTAACGACACAAGCACTCGCTAGCGAAGAGAGTTTAGAAAATGCAGAGCCTGCACAAGACTTACTTGACCTAGATGGTTTAGATCGTCACTTAGCCTTTGTGTTAGCAAGTCGAGGCGTTTGTACCCTTGAACATTTGGCTGAGCAGGGTATCGACGAAATAAGTGATATTGAAGAATTAACTGAAACCAAAGCGGGTGAGCTAATCATGGCTGCACGTAACATTTGTTGGTTTAATGAAGAATAATAACACCGGAGAATAAACTAGATGGCAGATATAACAGTAGCAGAACTTGCCAAAGAAATCGGAACACCGGTGGATCGCTTAGTGAGTCAATTAGCAGACTCTGGCGTGAAGAAATCGGCAACCGATGCTATTTCGCAAGATGAAAAGGAAGCCTTATTAGGGTATCTTAAAAAACAACATGGGGATGAGTCAGCAGCAAAGCCGAATAAACTCACCTTAAATCGTAAAACTAAATCTACCCTGACTATAGGTCATGGTAGCAAAGCAAAGTCGGTTAATGTTGAAGTTAGAAAAAAACGCACTTACGTGAAACGAAGTGACGTAGAAGATGAAAAAATAGCGGCAGAAGCGGAAAGAATTGCTGCGGAAGCTGCTGAAAAAGCGGCTATCTTAGCTGAAACTGAAGCCGTCTCTAAGGCGGAAGCTGCGGCTAAAGAAGCGGATAATGCTAAGGCAGTTGCTGTTGCTAAAGCAGAACTTGAAGTGGAACGTAAAGCCGCAGCGAAAGTTGACGCTGCAACAAAAGCAAAACAAGTTGCTGTAGAAAAAGCTAAGAATATTGAAAAAGTACCGGTAAAAGCAGTAGAAACAGAAGAAGCTAAAAAACTTCGCTTAGCACAAGAAAAAGAAGCCGCTGCAAAAATTGAAGAAGAAGCCGCCGCTGCCGCTGAAGCAGCTAAAAAGCTTGCTGAAGAAAACGAAGGGCGTTGGAAGCAACAAGAGGAAGAGCGTAAAGCGAAAGAAAAAGAAGTTGTTCATGTAACGTCTTCAAAATACGCACAAGAAGCTGAAGATAAAGTTGATGCTGCCGATGAAGGCGCAGGCCGACGTCGTAAGAAGAAAAAGCCCGCTGACAGAAATGCCCGTGGTCGCCATACTCAACGTGGTCGTAAACAAACGTTATCGGCACCACAAAGTTTAAAGCATGGTTTTACCAAACCAGTAGAGACGAAAGTACAAGCTATTCGTATTAGCGAAACTATCTCTGTGGCAGAACTTGCTAATAAAATGGCGAAAAAAGGCGCTGAAGTTGTTAAAGCCATGTTTAAAATGGGCGCTATGGCGACCATTAATCAAGTGATTGATCAAGAAACTGCGGCACTTGTTGCTGAAGAAATGGGCTTTGAAGTAGTGCTTGTTAAAGAAAATGCGCTAGAAGAAGCCGTCTTAGCTGACCGTGATGGTTCAGGTGAAGCAGTGACTCGTGCTCCTGTGGTAACCATTATGGGTCACGTTGACCATGGTAAAACATCACTACTCGATTATATTCGTGAGGCGAAGGTAGCCGATAGTGAAGCTGGTGGTATAACGCAGCATATTGGCGCCTATCACGTAGAAACGGGTCATGGTATGATCACTTTCTTAGATACTCCAGGTCATGCAGCCTTTACTGCCATGCGTTCTCGTGGTGCTAAAGCAACGGATATCGTTATTATTGTTGTGGCTGCGGATGATGGTGTTATGCCTCAAACGATTGAAGCAATTCAACATGCTAAAGCCTCTGATGCGCCAATTATCATTGCAGTAAATAAAATGGATAAAGAAAGCGCGGATCCAGAGCGTGTTAAAAGTGAATTATCACAACACGACGTGCTTTCAGAAGAGTGGGGCGGAGACGTTCAATTCTGTCATGTCTCAGCTAAAACAGGTTTAGGCATTGATGAATTACTTGATGCAATATTATTACAATCAGAAGTATTAGAGTTAACGGCTGTTATTGATACTATGGCCAATGGTGTGGTGATTGAATCTAAATTAGATAAAGGTCGCGGCCCTGTTGCAACAGTATTGATTCAAGAAGGTACACTCAAACAAGGTGATATCGTTTTATGTGGTTTAGAATACGGCCGTGTTCGTGCGATGCGTGATGAAAATGGTAAAACAATCTCATCGGCAGGGCCTTCAATTCCTGTAGAAATTATCGGTTTAAGTGGTGTGCCACAATCGGGTGATGAAGCAACGGTTGTTAAAGATGAGAAAAAAGCGCGTGAAGTTGCTTTATTCCGTCAAGGTAAATTCCGTGATGTGAAACTTGCTCGTCAACAAAAATCTAAACTTGAAAATATGTTTGCTAGCATGGCCTCTGGTGAAATATCAGAAGTTAACGTGGTACTGAAATCTGATGTGCAAGGCTCACTTGAAGCGATCAGTGATTCATTAACTAAATTATCAACGGATGAAGTTAAAGTGAAAATCATTGGCTCTGGTGTTGGTGCTATTACTGAAACGGATGCCACTTTAGCCGCAGCCTCTAATGCTATTGTTATCGGTTTTAATGTCCGTGCTGATGCTTCTGCACGTAAAGTTATTCAGGTAGAGAAAATAGATTTACGCTATTACAGTGTGATTTATGCGCTGATCGATGAAGTTAAACAAGCCATGAGTGGTATGTTAGCGCCAGAGTTTAGACAAGAAATCATTGGTCTAGCACAAGTTCGTGACGTATTTAAGTCACCTAAAATTGGTTCTATTGCTGGTTGTATGGTGACGGAAGGTATTATTAAGCGTAGCGCACCAATTCGTGTACTTCGTGAGAACGTGGTAATTTACGAAGGTGAACTTGAGTCATTACGTCGTTTTAAAGATGATGTTCAAGAAGTTCGTAACGGTACTGAGTGTGGTATCGGTGTTAAGAACTACAATGATGTTCGTGTAGGCGATCAAATCGAAGTATTTGAGACAGTTGAAATAAAACGAAGCCTGTAATTTTATCTTTTTGCCCATAACTCCGGTAGCTTCATCGGAAGTACTCATTGACATGCGTCAACTCCGTGCTTCCTCTTTGCTATCGAAGCAATGGGCTTCAAGCTAAAACCACAGGTGAAATATTAAAAAGGGGCTTCTGCCCCTTTTGTGTTGGTAATCTATAATTAATTACTAACTAATTAAAAAACAAAAAAGCTGTGAGTTATAAATTACAGTTTTATAGGAGTATACGATGGCTAGAGAATATGCCCGTACTGATCGAGTAGGTCAGCAAATCCAAAAAGAAATCGCCATTATTCTAATGCGTGAAATTAAAGATCCACGGTTAAGTATGACCACGGTGTCGGCCGTAGAAGTGACTCGTGATTTAGCATACGCTAAAATTTTTGTTACTTTTTTTAATGATAATCAAGATGAAATTAAAGCATCCTTAGAGGTCTTAGCCGATGCTGAAGGTTATATTCGTTCATTATTAGGGAAACGTTTACGTGCCCGCATTATGCCGCATTTACGTTTTATTTATGATAGTTCAATGAGTGAAGGTGTCCGTATGAGTGCTCTAGTTGACCAAGCTGTAGCAAGTGATAAAGGCAAGGGTACAGCAAGTAAAGATGTTGACAATGATGAAAGTGAGCAGGACAAATAAGGCATGGCAAAACGAAGAAAAGGTCGTGCAATTAACGGGGTATTACTGTTAGATAAACCTTATGAAATGTCGTCTAATCATGCTTTGCAAGCAGTGAAAAGAATTTACTTTGCTCAAAAGGCTGGCCATACGGGTGCCTTAGACCCACTTGCAACAGGTATGCTGCCAATTTGCTTAGGAGAAGGTACCAAGTTCTCTCAATATTTGCTTGATACCGATAAAACCTATCAAGTTACCGCTAAACTGGGCATTCGTACCACCACGAGTGATGCTGATGGTGAGGTTGTTAGTGAAAAAGCAGTTAACGTTTCTGCGGAGCAACTAGCCAAAGCGTTAGACAGTTTTCGTGGTACCACAAAACAAATTCCGTCTATGTATTCTGCACTTAAATATCAAGGTAAACCTTTATATAAATATGCCAGAGAAGGCATTGAGGTACCTCGTGAAGCGCGTGATATTACTGTGTTTAATCTTGAATTATTACGTTTTGAAGATGATGAAGTTGAATTAAACATCCATGTATCAAAAGGGACTTATATCCGCACTATTGTGGATGATTTAGGTGAATTACTTGGTTGTGGTGCTCATGTGGCAGATCTTAGACGTTCTGCAGTAGGTAGTTACCCAATGGATAAAATGGTCACTTTACCGCAGTTAGAAGCATTGCTTGAAAAGGCACAAGCAGAAGAAATAACGCCATCAGATTGGCTTGACCCATTGCTTTTACCTATGAATAGCGCGGTAAAGGGCATGCATTGTGTTTATGTTGATGATATGTCGGCCAATTTCCTACGTCATGGTAACCCTGTACAAGCGTATAATGCACCTGAAAAGGGCAGTGTTCAAGTTTACATTGGTGAAGATAAAAATGATACCAATGCAGAATTTATTGGTGTTGGTTTTATCGATGATGATGGTCTAGTTGCCCCTAAACGTATTGTCGTGCTTTAACGGTAATCTTAAGGCCATTTTAAAACCCTCAAGAATTATGGGACGGGCATCACTAATCACTTGCTTTTTAGTTATTGGCTGCTAGAATACGCGCTCTTTCGTCATCAATGCTAAATTAGTGTTTGGCTTGATGCGTATTTTAATACTCTATAACTCAATAAAATGAGGGCAGGGTCAACACACTAAGGATTATATATGTCTTTAAATGCTACAGAAAAAGCGGCTATCGTTGCGGAATATGCTCAATCAGAAGGTGATACTGGTTCACCAGAAGTTCAAGTTGCTTTGTTAACTACACAAATCAACCACTTACAAGGTCACTTCAAAGAGCACATCCATGATCACCATTCACGTCGTGGCTTATTACGCATGGTAGCACAACGTCGTAAATTACTTGATTACCTAAAAGGTAAAAGTGTTGACCGTTACGGCGCGTTAATTGCTAAATTAGGTTTACGTCGTTAAGAGTAAATTGTTAACGAACATGAGTTAAACAACTTAAAAAGGAGCCTTTTGGCTCTTTTTTGTTTTCTGTCGGTAGCACTTTTATCCTCAACTTGTAAAAAGTGTATAAATTTGTGCTTTAAAGTAATAATTGCCCTTTGGCGCTAGTATTCACTCGCCCAGTTAGTATAATAAGCGTGAAAATTTATAGACTGTTCTTATTTATACTAACAGCTAAATGTAAATTTCAAACACAACCAATCCAAACTGTATAATTTTTTGTTCGACTTAGTCGGGTTAATCGTTATGTATTTCCCCTTATACTTAGTGAATAAATAATTGTACAGATTGGTCAAAACTATTCATATTTTTTAAATTAAGGAAATTAATTAGATGTTAAATCCAATTACTAAAAAATTTCAATTCGGTAAACATACCGTAACACTTGAAACGGGCGCTATTGCTCGTCAAGCTTCAGGTGCTGTTATGGCAAGCATGGACGATACTTGTGTCTTAGTGTCTGTTGTTGCTAAAAAAGAAGCGAAAGAAGGTCAAGACTTTTTCCCGTTAACAATAAACTATCAAGAACGTGCTTATGCAGCGGGTAAAATCCCAGGTAGCTTTTTCAAACGTGAAGGTCGTCCATCAGAAGAAGAAACACTGATTGCCCGTTTAATTGACCGTCCACTTCGCCCGTTATTTCCAGAAGGTTTTATTAACGAAGTACAAGTTATTATTACGGTTGTTTCAGTGAACCCTGAAATTGCCCCTGATATTATTTCATTAATAGGTGCTTCTGCGGCATTAGCTATTTCAGGTGCACCATTTAATGGCCCTGTTGGCGCAGCACGTGTAGGTTATGTTGATGGTCAATACATTCTTAACCCGCTTCAATCTGAATTGCCAGAAAGTCAATTAGATTTGGTTGTTTCAGGCACAGATTCCGCGGTATTAATGGTTGAGTCTGAAGCCGATGTATTATCTGAAGAAGTTATGCTTGGCGCGGTAATGTACGGCCATGAGCAAATGCAAACAGCGATTACTGCCATTAAAGAATTCAAAGCTGAAGTAAATACGCCCGTATGGGAATGGACTGCACCGGCTAAGAATACTGAGTTATTAGTAAAAATTGCTGAGTTAAGTGAAGCACAAGTCAATGAAGCTTACCAAATTACTGAAAAAGCAGTACGCTATGAAAAAATTGCTGAAATACGTAACTCAGTAATTGAAACTTTATTAGCACAAGATGCTGATCTAAACATTGGCGAAGCTAAAGATTTATTCCATGATTTGGAGAAAACGGTTGTACGTGGTCGTATCACTGACGGTCACCCTCGTATCGATGGTCGTGATCCTGAATCAATTCGAGCATTAGATGTGATGACAGGTGTTTTACCAAGAACACATGGCTCTGCGGTATTTACGCGTGGTGAAACCCAAGCATTAGTTACCGCAACACTTGGAACTCAACGTGATGCACAACGTCTTGATACCTTAATGGGCGATAAAACTGACCCCTTTATGCTTCATTACAACTTCCCTCCATACTGTGTTGGTGAAACTGGCTTTGTTGGTAGTCCTAAACGTCGTGAGATCGGCCATGGTCGTCTAGCGAAACGTGGCATGTTAGCGGTAATGCCTTCACTTGAAGAATTCCCGTATGCTGTGCGTGTTGTTTCTGAAATAACAGAATCTAATGGTTCATCTTCAATGGCGTCAGTCTGTGGTGCTTCATTAGCATTAATGGATGCTGGTGTCCCTATTAAAGCGTCTGTTGCTGGTATTGCAATGGGTCTAGTGAAAGAAGGTGATAAATTTGTTGTGCTTTCTGACATCTTAGGCGATGAAGATCACTTAGGTGATATGGACTTTAAAGTAGCGGGTACTACGGGTGGTATTACTGCCCTTCAAATGGATATTAAAATTGAAGGTATTACTCAAGAAATTATGCAAATTGCTTTAAACCAAGCAAAAGCTGCACGTACTCATATTTTATCTGTAATGGATGAAGCCATTAGTGGTCACAGAGAAGAAATTTCTGAGTTTGCTCCTCGCATTCATACCATGAAAGTAAGTCAAGATAAAATCCGTGACATTATTGGTAAAGGTGGTGCAACTATTCGTCAACTGACTGAAGAAACAGGTACTACCATTGAAATTGAAGATGATGGTACAGTTAAAATTGCCGCTACTTCCAATGAACAAGCACAAGATGCGATTAACCGTATTAAAGCATTAACGGCTGAAATCGAAGTCGGTACACTTTACACGGGTAAAGTAGTACGCATTGTTGATTTCGGAGCCTTTGTTAATGTATTGCCAGGTAAAGACGGCTTAGTACATATTTCTCAAATTTCTGAAGAGCGCGTTAATAATGTCAGTGAAGTGTTAACAGAAGGCCAAGAAGTGAAAGTTAAAGTACTTGAAGTAGATCGCCAAGGTCGTGTTCGTTTAAGTATTAAAGAAGCGATGGAAAAACCAGCAACGAAAGAAACTCCTGCTGCGGAGTAATTTTTTAGTAAAAACTTTACTTTTCATTAAGTAAAAGGGAGCCTATCGGCTCCCTTTTTGTTTATAATGAGAGTACTTATACTCATTGGTATCATTTACAAGGTGTTTTTGTGCATTTAATCATCAAAAAAATTCTTTTAACGCTATTGTTCAGTAGTACTTTGCTTTCCCAAGGCTGCGCAACATCTCAGGATAGTAATAAACCCGTATCGATGTTAATTGATAACTTGATCATTGCCGAGCCTTTAGTCATCAACTTCAAAAGTGAAATAGCCATTGCCCGTTTAACTGAAGTTATCAATAGAGCGAAAATTACCGATGAGCAAAAAGCGGAGTTGTTTTATGACCGTGGTGTTCTATATGACAGTGTTGGTTTACGCTCATTAGCCCGATTTGATTTTTCTCAGGCACTAAAATTTAAACCAACGCTAATTGATGCCTACAATTTTTTAGGCATACACTTTACTCAATTACAAGAATTTTCACAGGCATATGAAAGTTTCGATTCCGCATTAGAGTTAGCGCCTGAACATGAATATGCCTACTTAAACAGAGGGATAGCACTTTATTATGGCTCTCGTCCAGAACTAGCAAGAATAGATTTTCAAGCGTTCTATCAAAAACAACAAGATGATCCTTACCGACTCTTGTGGTTATATTTAACGGAATATGACATTGATCCCTTAATGGCAAAGTCCTCATTAAAAAACAGATCGTTAGTTGTTGATAACCGTATCTGGGCTAAACAAGTGATTAAGCTTTACCTTGGCGAAATATCTCAAACTCAATTTGTTAAGACCTTAACAATAAATATTCATTCCAATAAAGAATTAACCGAGCGCTTGTGTGAAGCCTACTTTTATTTAGGCAAATATAACCAAATATTAGGCTACAATGCGAGTGCAGTAAACTACTTCAAGCTTGCCTTAAGTACGAATGTTTATGGGTTTGTTGAGCATAGGTATGCCAAACTTGAATTAGACTTAATGCGTACTCAAAGAGCAACTGATGCTAAAGCTCTATTTTAAAACTAATTATTAATGGTCTAGCAACGACAGTGCATCTAAATAAAATACTATTTTTACTTTTAATGATGAGTCCAATGATATGCTTATCATCGAGCTCATTTTTTTTGTCCAATTATTTAAATGATAAATTAACGCATAATGAGTTTAGTGCGGCCCAATTTACTTTTGCATTACAGCGAAAATATATAGCAGCCTTAATTATTGCAGAAAAAAAAGCTGATTTAGGTAGTGCTAATTGGCTAACATTAAATAAGGCATTAGCCCAACATGAAAGTAGTTCCGCATTAAAGCTTGCTTTTTGGTTTCAGGAAAAATATAAAAAAAAGTTGCACCATGAGTCAAATAAAGTAGCGATTTCTCAAGCTATTATGTGGTTTGAACAAGCTATTCGCCTACATTCACAAGCGGCCACTGTGGCGCTCGCCCAGCTTTATTATCAACAAAAGGATCCTCTTAAAGCATTAGTCATACTAAAAGAATTACCTAAGGTTTTACTTGATAATAAGTTGGCGCAATCGGTGTTACTTTTACGTATTGAGATGGCGATATACTTAGGTGATGTTGTGCTTGTTAAGCAGTTATTAAATACTAATACCTTAAAGCAGTATAGCCCTATCAACATAGAAGGTTTATTAGCTGATATAGATAGATATGGCGTGGTCAAAAGTCGTATCGGCAAAAGAACGTTGGTCGGGCATACAGCATTCAAGTTAACCAAAAACAAAGAAAGTATTCAGTCTCAAGTTACATCAACTTGCCTCACCAGCCTACAACTTTTCGCCACCAACCTTAAACACTTAAGACACCTTGAACAGTTAATTAAATCGTTTAAGGAGCAGCAGTCGCTTGCTCAATTTATTTGTCTGCCAACGCCCTTATATATCAGTAAAAAACGCCTAGAGTGTGTAGATAATTCAACGCAGGCTATTGCTTGTGATGAATCTCGCTGGCTAAGTGTGGCAGATGAAGTGAATACCCGACACATTGGCTTAATGCTCGATAAGGGCGGTGCTAACGTACATTTTGGCATTCTCTATTTTGATTCAGCAGATGATGAGAGTGTTTTTAGCCATGAGGTAAGCCATTTACTCGGTTTTGTCGATGAATACCCTTTATTACAAAATCACGCTAGCTGCCAAAACATTCAAAAAAAGACGTTTTCTCATAATATTGCTGTGTTAAAGCAGTACTATGAAGGAGATAAAAAACAGATCAGAGCTGAAATTTTGATGAATATCCCTTGGGCTAAAAGCATTAAAACCAGTACGCCTATTTTAGAGCCTGTTCGAGAAAAACCGAATAAGCAAAAAAGGTGGCGCTTAGGCACCCCTAAAGCTTATCAGCAACAAGTAGGTATTTATTTATCTGAAAGTTGTCAACAGTCAGATTCAAAACATAATTTACCTTATGCAGGGTTTTCAGCTTTTAAGCCACTGAGTAGACCGACTCAACTAAGGTATTATACGAATGACTTTCCAAAAGAGTATCTTGCCATGTTAACAGCAAAACCATTAGCTTACATAATGCCCAGTTTTCATTACAATATTGCCTTAGCTTTATATCTGCAAGGTCAAGTGAGTGATGCAAAATATTGGCTTGAAAAAGCATCAAAATGGGAAGATGATCCTTCGAGGGAATTAGCGGTATTGAAAGGGGCGTTTTAAGTAATCTTAGCAAGCTGATTCTTTTTTGACTTTAGCCATTGGCAACGTTAATTACTTGGTTCAGTGTCTCCTTTTTTGAATTCAAGTATGAAGTGGTTAAATTACTGATAAAAAGTAAGTTATAATAAAGAAGTCTTTTTTGATTCACTTTTAAGTTACTTTACTCCTAATATGATTACTTTTGATCCTCAACAATTTCGGCAACAATTTCCACTGATAACGGACTATGCTATATCCTCTATTGAAACAAAAGAGCTAAGGAAGCCGTTAGTCTATTTCGATAATGCGGCGACTACACAAAAACCCCAAAAAATAATAGATAGCCAACAACGTTATTACAGCCAATTAAATGCCAATGTGCACAGGTCATCTCATCAGTTAAGCAGCAAGGCCACCTTTGCTTTTGAAGAGTCACGAAACTTAGCACAGCAGTTTATTAATGCTAAAAGCGCTAAAGAAATTATCTGGACTAGCGGCGCGACCCAAAGCATTAACATTATCACCCAAAGTTTAGCTAGAGATACATTAAAACGGGGTGATGAAATAGTACTTTGTGTAAGTGAGCATCATGCCAATATTGTTCCGTGGCAAATGGTAGCTGAGCAAACAGGTGCAAAAATCAAGGTATTACCTATTAATCAATACGGCTATATCGATGTTAATGAAATAGATCATCTTATTACCAATAAGACAAAGTTTGTCGCTTGTGCCCATATTTCTAATGTTCTCGGCAGAATAAATCCCATTAAAAAAGTCATTGAAAAAGCAAAGTCTGTGGCGGCTATCACTGTTATAGATGGCGCTCAAGCCGTGGCACATTTATCTGTTGATGTACAATCTCTTGATTGTGATTTCTACGTATTCTCAGCACACAAGATGTATGGTCCAACAGGCATTGGCGTGCTTTATGGTAAGCAAGCATTGCTTGAAACAATGTCCCCTTATCAAGGGGGAGGGGAAATGATCAAAACGGTTAGCTTTACGCAAGGTACCACCTATAATTCATTACCTTTTAAGTTTGAAGCGGGAACACCTAATATTGCCGCGATTATTGCTTTTGGTGAAAGTATTAAGTTTCTAACGCCACTGCTAAATGATGTCAGTAAAGGCTACCATCTTTATGAAAAATATTTGCTTGATTATTGCTATCAAGCACTTGATCAAATTGAACAGCTAAAATTTGTTGTTAAAGGTCAGCCTGATATTGGCGTTATCGCTTTTACGTTAGCAGGCCACCACAATCATGATGTCGCAATGACACTTGATAGTTATGGTATTGCCATTCGTTCAGGACATCATTGTGCAATGCCATTAATAGCGTTTTTGCAGATAAACGGTTGCTTAAGGGTTTCTTTGGCTGCCTATAATAACATTGAAGAAATTGACTACTTTATTACTTGTTTGCATAAACTTTTAAAAAAGCAAGATCACCAAAGTCTAAGGCAAGCACACGATAATACCGCTAAAAGCTCATCGGTTTCGCCAATGAACGACATTACCGCTATTTTTTCCAAAATTAAAGGTTGGGATAGCCGTCATCGAGCAATTATGTTGTTAGGTAAGCAGTTACCACGGATGGATAAGAGCCATCGAAATAACAATACACTCATTGCGGGTTGTGAAAGTCTTGCTTGGTTGCAACGAGAGCAACGCAATACCGACTATTGTTTTTTTACGGCAGATAGTGATGCTAAGATTATTCGAGGATTATTAGTGATAGTGCTTGCGGCATTTAATGGTAAAACAGCCCAACAAATACAGTACGTTAATATCAATGACTACTTTGAAACGTTGGGCTTAATGCATCATTTAAGCCCTTCGAGAAGTAATGGTTTATTAGCTATTGTTGATAAAATTAAGTTATTAGCAACCACCATGATAACGTAGCGGGTATAGAAACATTTGTTAAACCGAGATTAGCTAAAATATCCCCATTAATAAGTGAATAGTGATACTTGAGATTAACTCGTCATTGGCTTCTTTAACAGCTTATCATTGGCTTCTTTAACAGCTTATCAATGGCTCTACCAACAGCAAAAAAAGCAAAAGTTGCCGTTACATGGGTAGTCGCGCCAAAACCACTGCGGCAATCTAGTCGTGTAGCACCTTGCTCTCTATTAGATGGATCAGGCTTAGTTAAACAAACCTCTCCTTGTGCCTCATCTGCGGGGTAACGTAATTGCTCTGTTGAAAAAACAGCATCAACAGAGAACTTTCTTTTTTTTGCTTTTTTTATATCTGCGCGGGGAAAGTTAAACTCACGACGTAATTGATTTTTTACTTTAGCGAGTAATGGGTCTTGAAAGGTTTTACTTAAGTCAGCGATCGTTATTTTACTCGGGTCTACTTGTCCGCCAGCACCGCCAATAGTGATAATAGGTAGTTTATTGCGCTTACAAAAGGCGATAATACGTGTCTTAATATCAACGGAATCAATAGCATCAATAATATAGTCAAATGAGGGGCTATCGCTTGCATTGTTAAGTAAACTAGCTAGGTTGTCGGTAGTCACAAAATCTTCAATGGTGTTCACCACACATTCAGGGTTAATCTGCTGTATACGCTCACACATGACCTCAACTTTACTCTGACCAATGGTTGCCGTTAACGCATGGATTTGACGATTAATGTTAGTGGTACATATATCATCTAAGTCAATTAATGTGATTTTACCTATGCCATTTCGGGCAAGGGCTTCGGCTACCCATGAGCCAACCCCGCCTATACCGATAATACAAAAATGCGCTTGCTTTAAAATGCTTGCGCCACGAGCGCCATATAAACGGCTAATACCACCAAATCGTAAAGAATAGTCAGACATAATGTTTTGAGGAGTCTTCTAAGTAAGTGAACATGTTAATAAGGCTATTATAACGGTTAGCTATTGAGAGTGAAATCAAATTTATTCGGTGATTATGTCAACAAAAAGGTCTGTTTTTGTCGAAAAAAACGCCAAAAAACATTTATTCTGTGAATAGTAAGTATTAATTTTATTGATGTTTTTTGTGTGCGTTTTGGTGATTTTTAGCCACCAAAAAGGCAGCTTAAGCTGCCTTTTAATTATTCTTGAACGGTCAAATCAGCCTATTTTAGCGACTAATTTTATTTTCTTGCATTTAATGGGACAAATTCACGGTCAATTTCACCGGTATATTTTTGACGAGGACGACCTATTTTTTGGCCTGGTTGAGATAACATTTCATCCCAGTGAGCAATCCAACCCACGGTTCTAGACATTGCAAATATAACGGTAAACATACTTGTTGGAATACCAAGCGCTTTAAGAATAATGCCTGAGTAGAAATCTACATTGGGATAAAGCTTCCTTTCAACAAAGTAAGCATCTTCTAAAGCGACTTTTTCAAGTGCCATAGCAACGTCTAATAAAGGATCGCTGATGCCTAATTCAGTGAGCACTTCATGACACGTTTCACGCATTACAGTAGCTCGTGGATCAAAGTTTTTATAGACACGATGGCCAAAGCCCATTAAACGGAATGGGTCATTTTTATCTTTCGCTTTTAAGACAAACTCATCTACACGAGAAATATCACCAATCTCTTCGAGCATTGATAAACAAGCTTCGTTAGCGCCGCCATGTGCAGGGCCCCATAATGATGCAACACCAGCGGCAATACAGGCATATGGATTCGCGCCTGAAGAGCCCGCTAAACGTACTGTTGAGGTTGAAGCGTTTTGTTCGTGATCAGCATGCAGGGTAAAGATACGATCCATTGCTTTAGCCGCGATAGGGTTAACTTTATATTCTTCAGCCGGTACAGAGAACATCATGTGCAAGAAGTTTTCAGCATAGGTTAAGTTATTACGTGGGAAAACGAAAGGTTGCCCCATGTTGTACTTATATGCCATCGCGGCAATAGTGGGCATTTTAGCGATTAAGCGATGGGCACAACGCTTACGTTGTGCCGGATCTGTAATGTCTAAATCACTGTGGTAGAAAGACGATAAAGCACCAACGACACCACAAAGCATAGCCATAGGATGTGCGTCAGGTATGAAACCATGGAAGAAGTGAACTAATTTCTCATGCACCATAGTGTGAGTGGTAATTATTGACTTAAACTCTTTATATTCAGAGTGAGTTGGCACATTACCATTCAATATAATATAGCAAACTTCAAGGTAATCAGCTTGTTTGGCAAGGGCATCTATTGCGTAACCACGATGTTGAAGAATACCTTTATCACCATCAATAAAGGTAATAGATGATTCACATGAGGCCGTCGCTAAAAAACCGGGGTCATAGGTGAAATAGCCATGGCTACCTAAAGTTCTTATATCAATTACATCAGTACCTGCAGTACCTTTTAAAACTGGAAAACTTCCAATCTCTTTTCCATCGATACTCAAAGAGGCTTTTGATTCAGCCATAATATTTTTCCCTATAATTATAATTTATTATGCATTTACTGATATTGCACTAATATTAATCATTCGATTTTATGTGATTTTCAAATTAATTTTAGTACATAAATAATCAGGTTTGTGGTTTATGTAGGTTTTAAACACCTAACATTCTACCCTGAAATGAATTTAAATTGTAAGAGCAATTAGACTAAAGTTAATTCGGGGACAGTAATCGTTTGAAAAACACACGGTATTAACGTGGTGTTTCCCGTTTGAGAAATTGTAATTACCCGTTAACGATTATATACTTGATTTGTCCTGTAACTATTTATAACGGTTTAAATATTTAATTATCCTTTTGGTATTTAAATATCTACAATTTCTAATTAGTCTCTTTATGAAGTTGACTTGTGCTTATTGACTAGCACACGTATTAAAACTTATAAAAGGTTACCGTTCACTTTCGGGAATTACTTTTTATATTCGCTTTAAAATTAAGTAAATAAAGGTAATTCATGAGCAACAATAATAATAGTTGAAGGCTTTCGAGCTCTTTAGGCCATAATTGTGAAAAAACAACGTCCTGTAAACCTAGATTTTACTACAATAAAAATGCATCCCGCTGCTAATGCTTCCATTTTACACCGTGTTTCAGGTGTCATTATGGTTTTTGCTATTGGTATTTTATTGCTGACACTTTCAACCTCTCTTTCTTCTGCTGAAGGATTTGCCCAGATTCAAGGATACCTTGATGGCCTTTTCTTTAAGTTTATTATTTTTGGCTGTCTTTCTGCATTGACCTACCATTTATTAGCAGGTGTTCGTCATCTCTTTATGGATTTAGGTTACTTTGAAGAATTAGTTTCAGGTAATGTAAGCGCCAAATTTATTATCGTTATTTGGTTAGCCATATCAGCAGTTATAGGAGTTTGGTTATGGTAAATGTCGTCGCTTCAGTAGGCCGTAATGGCGTACATGATTTTATTCTTTTAAGGGCGAGTGCCATCATACTTGCTTTATATACTCTATTACTTGCCGGTTTTTTCTTAATAACACCAAGCGTTACTTATGAGCTGTGGCAAGCTTTCTTTGCTTGTATGCTTGTTAAAGTGTCTACTATAGTCGCATTATTAGCATTACTTATACATGCTCAAATTGGCGTATGGCAAGTATTGTCTGATTATATAAAACCTGCCTTTATACGTGGTGTTTTGCAAGTTGTTTTTTCTGTTGTTTTCTTAGCCTACTTAGTGTTTGGCTCTTTAATTGTGTGGGGTGTATAAGTGAGCGTTCCAATTCGTGAATTTGACGCCATAGTGATTGGCGCAGGCGGCGCAGGCATGCGCGCTGCATTAGCAATTTCTGAGTCAGGCAAATCTTGTGCCTTGATCTCGAAAGTATTTCCAACGCGTTCTCATACTGTATCTGCTCAAGGTGGTATTACTGTTGCTTTGGGTAATGCCCATGAAGATCACTGGGAACAACATATGTACGATACCGTAAAAGGCAGCGATTATATCGGTGACCAAGACGCTATTGAATACATGTGTAAGGTGGGTCCCGAAGCGGTCATTGAACTAGAGAAGATGGGTTTACCTTTTTCTCGTACCGAAGAAGGTAAAATTTACCAACGTCCATTTGGTGGCCAATCGAAAAACTTTGGTGGTGAACAAGCGGCTCGTACCGCAGCTGCAGCTGATCGTACGGGTCATGCCTTGTTACATTGTCTTTATCAACAAAATGTTAAAAATAAAACTAACGTTTACTCAGAATGGTATGCCTTAGATTTAGTTAAAAATAGTGACGGTGCTATTGTTGGTACCACGGCTATTTGTATTGAAACGGGCGAAATTGTTTATTTTAAAGCGCGTGCCACCGTATTAGCTACGGGTGGTGCGGGTCGTATATTTGCCTCAACGACTAATGCCCATATCAATACTGGTGATGGTGTTGGTATGTCACTTCGTGCGGGCATTCAAATGCAAGACATGGAGATGTGGCAATTCCATCCAACGGGTATTGCTGGTGCAGGTGTACTGGTTACTGAAGGTTGTCGTGGTGAAGGTGGTTACCTGCTTAACAAAGATGGTGAACGTTTCATGGAACGTTACGCACCTAATGCTAAAGATTTAGCGGGTCGTGATGTGGTTGCTCGTTCAATGATGACAGAAATCCGTGAAGGTCGTGGTTGTGACCATCCTCAATATGGTCCACATATCAAGCTGAAACTTGATCATTTAGGTCGTGAAACCTTATATAAGCGTTTACCTGGCGTTTGTGAATTATCAAAAACATTTGCTCACGTTGATCCAGCCGAGGAGCCTATTCCAGTGATACCAACCTGCCACTATCAAATGGGTGGAGTACCTTGTAATGTTAATGGTCAAGCCCTTAATATTGGTCCTGATGGTAAAGAAACCATCGTTGATGGTTTATTCGCGGTAGGTGAAATTGCTTGTGTATCTGTACATGGTGCTAACCGCCTTGGTGGTAATTCATTACTCGATTTAGTGGTGTTTGGCCGTGCAGCGGGTAACTTCTTAGGGACTTACTTAAACGATACTGAATTTGGTAAAGAAGCAACTGAGTCTGATTTAGAAGCGTCGTTAGCGCGTACTAATCGTTGGGAGTCTTCTACTAAAGGTGAAGACCCAGTACAAATTCGTAAAGATTTACAACAGTGTATGCAGATGAACTTCTCGGTATTTCGTGAAGGTGAAGCGATGGCACAAGGCATGAAAGAGCTCACTGAAATTCGTGAGCGATTACAAGATGCTCGTTTAGATGACAAGTCATCAGAATTTAATACTCAGCGTATTGAGTGTTTAGAATTAGATAACCTAATGGAAACTGCTTTTTGTAGTGCCAAAGCGGCCAACTTCCGTACTGAATCTCGTGGTGCTCATGCCCGTCAAGATTTCACCGAACGTGACGATGTAAATTGGTTGTGCCATTCAATCTACACGCCTGAGACAGAAGCAATGTCTAAGCGTGATGTTAATATGAAACCTATTCACCGCGAAGCTTTCCCACCGAAAGCACGTGTTTACTAAGGAGTATTGTGATGAAACAGATTTTTTCGATTTACCGCTATAATCCCGATGTAGATGCAAAACCTTACATGAAAGAGTATGAGTTAGAAGTGCCCAAAGGCACAGATATGATGATCCTTGATGCTTTGATCTTATTAAAAGAGCAAGACTCAACGTTATCATTCCGTCGCTCATGTCGTGAAGGTGTTTGTGGCAGTGATGGCTTAAACATGAATGGTAAAAACGGCTTAGCTTGTATTACGCCGCTATCAGAATTGAAAACTAAAAAAATTATTTTACGCCCATTACCGGGGTTACCGGTAGTACGGGATTTAATTATAGATATGACTCAATTTTATCAACAATATGAGAAGATTAAGCCATACCTAATTAATGATGCACAACCAGCAGCGCGTGAAAATATACAGTCTATTGAAGAACGAGATAAATTAGACGGTCTTTATGAATGTATTTTATGTGCTTGTTGTTCAACATCATGTCCATCTTTTTGGTGGAACCCAGATAAATTCATCGGTCCAGCAGGTTTGTTACATGCCTATCGTTTTTTAATCGATAGTCGTGATACTGCTACTGAAGAACGTTTAGATGATTTACAAGACGCTTACAGTGTATTCCGTTGTCATGGAATCATGAACTGTGTTGACGTTTGTCCAAAAGGATTAAACCCAACAAAAGCAATTGGTCACATTAAGTCAATGTTATTGACAAGAGCTGTTTAATTTACTTGGCAGGATACTTTTTTACCTTGACTTAGTTAAGTTAAATGAATATCTTGCCGATTTTAGTTAAGCAAATTATTATTGCTCTTATCCCAACAAGGAACAGGCAATGCCAGAAGGTGCAATGAAGACTTGGTTAGAGTCTTCTCATTTTAGTGGTGGTAACACTGCTTATATTGAAGAATTATACGAATCGTATTTGGATAATGCCCACTCGGTTACTGATGAGTGGCGTGAAATATTCCAACAGCTTCCGAAAGTTGAAGGTTCAGACCTTGAGTATAGACACTCTGAAATTCGCAATGAATTTAAGCAGCTTGCTAAGCAACCGGTTAAAACGGTTGTTATTTCAGGTAGTGGTGATGCTAAACAGGTTAAGGTACTTCAACTTATTAACGCATACCGCTTTCGCGGACATCAAAATGCTAACTTAGATCCCTTAGGACTATGGCAGCGTGACAGAGTTCGCGATTTACAACTCGCTCATCATGATTTATCAGAAAATGATTTTGATAAAGAGTACAACGTTGGTTCATTTGCTGTAGGGCAAGAATCAATGAAGTTAGGTGATATTTATAAAGCATTAAGGAAAACATATTGTTCTTCTATTGGTGCCGAGTACATGCATATTACCGATACCGATGAGAAACGTTGGTTACAACATCGTTTGGAGTCTGTTCAATCTCAAGCTAGCTTTACTATTGCTGAAAAAGAAGAAATTTTAAAAGGCTTAATTGCGGCAGATGGTTTAGAGCGTTATTTAGGAGCGAAGTTCCCAGGGGCTAAACGTTTCTCACTTGAAGGCGGCGATGCCTTAGTACCCATGTTAAAAGAGTTAATCAATCGAACTGGCGCTGCGGGTGCTAAAGAAGTTGTTATCGGTATGGCTCATCGTGGTCGCTTAAATATTTTAGTTAATGTTATGGGTAAGAACTCGTCAAAACTATTTGATGAATTTGGTGGCAAGCACGAAGAAATTAAATCTTCTGGTGATGTCAAATACCACCAAGGCTATTCTTCTGATTTTGTAACTCCTGGCGGCAATGTTCATCTAGCGTTAGCGTTTAACCCGTCACATCTAGAAATTGTTAATCCAGTTGTTATTGGCAGCGTTAGAGCCCGTTCTGATCGTCGTAATTGTAACCAAGGCGACTTAGTATTGCCAATTACTATTCATGGTGACTCTGCTATTGCTGGCCAAGGTGTTGTACAAGAAACCTTTAATATGTCACAAGCACGCGCATTTAAAGTGGGTGGCACAATACGCATTGTGATTAATAACCAAGTTGGTTTCACCACCTCGGTGCAAGAAGATACTCGCAGTGGTGAATATTGTACTGATATTGCTAAAATGGTACAGGCACCCATTCTTCATGTAAACGGTGATGATCCAGAGGCGGTTATTTTAGTTACGCAAATAGCCCTTGATTACCGCAATGAATTTAAACGCGATGTCGTGATTGATTTAGTTTGTTACCGTCGCCATGGTCATAATGAAGCGGATGAGCCAAGTGCCACTCAGCCTCTTATGTATGCCAAAGTGAAGCAACATCCTACCCCGCGTCAATTATACGCTGATCAATTAGCGGCTGAAGGGTCAATAACTAAAGCGAAAGCTGAAGAATTAACTCACTACTACCGCCAGTTATTAGATGAGGGTCAGTGCACCGTTGAACAATGGCGACCAATGACAGAACATTCAGTTGATTGGACTCCATACATAGGCCACGATTGGGATGATGAGTACGATAAAGAAATTTCACTTAAAAAGCTGAAAGAACTTGCTGATAAAGTCGTTGCAATCCCTGAAGGTTTTAGAGTGCATGATCGGGTTAACAAAATTTACGATGATCGCAAAAAAATGGCATTAGGTGAAAAATCACTTGATTGGGGCATGGCAGAAAACTTAGCTTATGCATCGATTGTTGATTTAGGAAAACGAGTACGGCTCACTGGCCAAGATGCTGGTCGTGGTACTTTCTTCCATCGCCATGCGGTATTACATAACCAAGATGATGGCAGTACTCATTTACCTTTACAAAACATCAGCAAAGACCAAGGTCCTTTTGATGTACATGATTCGGTGCTATCTGAAGTATCTGTATTAGCCTTTGAATATGGTTATACCACAGCAGAGCCCGCAGGTTTAACCATTTGGGAAGCACAATTTGGTGATTTTGCTAACTGTGCACAAGTAGTTTTCGACCAATTTATTAGTTCTGGTGAGCAAAAGTGGGGTCGTTTATGTGGTTTAACTATGTTGTTACCCCATGGTTATGAAGGACAAGGTCCAGAGCATTCATCAGCACGCTTAGAGCGATTTTTACAGTTATGTGCGGATCATAATATGCAGGTGTGTGTACCGTCGACACCAGCACAAGTATTCAATATGCTACGTCGGCAAGTCATTCGCCCTATGCGTCGTCCATTAGTGGTGATGTCGCCTAAATCATTACTTCGTCATCCCCTAGCCGTTTCTTCATTAGAGGAACTCTCTACGGGGGTATACCATAATATTATTGGTGAAGTTGATGATATTACCCCTAAAGATGTAGAGCAAGTGGTTTTTTGTAGTGGTAAAGTGTATTACGAGCTATTAGAACAACGTCGTAAAAACGAGCAAACTAACGTTGCTATCATTCGTGTTGAGCAACTCTACCCGTTCCCAGAAGAAGAGTTTAAAGCTGAAGTTGAAAAGTATAAGCATGTTAAACACTTCGTTTGGTGTCAGGAAGAGCCGCAAAACCAAGGTGCGTGGTATTGTTCACAGCATCACTTCAGAGCATTGATCCCTGAAGGTACTTATTTGACATATGCAGGCCGTAACGCCTCTGCAGCACCTGCTGTAGGTTATATGTCAGTTCATGTTAAAGAGCAACAAGCGCTAGTCAATGACGCGCTAACTGTTGAATAGACTAGTTTTTGAAAGGAAGAATATAAATGACAACCGAAATTAAGGTTCCCGTTTTACCTGAATCTGTTGCAGATGCAACTGTAGCTACTTGGCATGTACAGGTTGGCGATAAAGTATCTCGTGATCAAAATCTTGTAGATATTGAAACGGATAAAGTAGTGTTAGAAGTGGTAGCCACTGAAGATGGCATCATTACTGATATTAGCCAAGCCGAAGGTGCTACTGTTTTAGGTGATCAAGTGATTGCCATATTAGCACAAAGCGAAGCTAACGATGTTGCCCCTGCAAAAGTAGAAGCAGCAAGTGATGTTCCAACTAAAATTATCGACATTGTGGTGCCGGTATTACCTGAGTCTGTTGCCGATGCAACTGTT
The DNA here is from genome assembly GCA_037132835.1 of Colwellia sp. Taxonomy (GTDB): domain Bacteria; phylum Pseudomonadota; class Gammaproteobacteria; order Enterobacterales; family Alteromonadaceae; genus Colwellia. The sequence continues at coordinate 24,372 of JBAHZW010000130.1, forward strand.
GCTACTTGGCATGTTGCTGAAGGCGATACGGTGAGCATGGATCAAAACTTAGTTGATATAGAAACGGACAAAGTTGTATTAGAAGTTGTTGCTCAAGACCATGGAGTAATGGGAAAAATCATCCATGTTGAAGGCGATACCGTCTTAGGCAACCAAAAAATTGGTGAGCTTAATGCGGGTGCTACCGTATCGGTTTCAAAAGCGGCACCCATCGAAGAAGCGATTAGCTCTGCTGATTTAGCAAGCCCTTCAGTACGTCGTTTAATGACTGAAAAAGGGCTAGTAGCTTCTGATGTTGTTGGCTCGGGCAAAGGCGGTCGTATCTCAAAAGAAGATGTCGAAGCTGCGGCTAACAAACCAGTAGCTGCTCCTGCTCCGGTTTCCGTTGCACCCGTACAAGGTGTTGGTGAACGTAGCCAAAAACGTGTACCTATGACACGTTTACGTAAAACGATTGCCACACGTTTATTAGCAGCTAAAAACTCTACAGCCATGTTAACAACATTCAATGAAGTTAACATGAAGCCAATTATGGATTTACGTAAGCAATATAAAGAAATATTTGAGAAAACCCATGATACACGGTTAGGTTTCATGTCTTTTTACGTTAAAGCGGTTACAGAAGCTTTAAAACGCTTCCCAGCAGTTAATGCTTCAATTGACGGTGATGACATTGTTTATCATAACTTCTTTGATATTTCTATTGCGGTTTCTACGCCACGTGGTTTAGTGACACCGGTATTACGTGATACCGATCAATTAAGCATGGCCGGTATCGAAAATGGTATCCGTAACTTAGCTATTAAAGGTCGTGATGGTAAATTATCAATGGCTGAGATGACAGGTGGTAACTTCACCATCACGAATGGTGGCGTATTTGGCTCCTTGTTATCAACTCCTATTCTTAATTTGCCGCAGGCAGCGATTTTAGGTATGCATAAAATACAAGACCGCCCTATGGCAGTTGATGGTAAGGTAGAAATTTTACCTATGATGTACTTAGCATTATCTTATGATCACCGTTTAGTTGACGGTAAAGAATCGGTTAGTTTCTTAGTCACAATTAAAGAGTTACTGGAAGACCCCGCCCGTTTATTACTGGATATCTAATGTATATCACGTTAATAATTTAAGGCAGTAAAAGGCTTTAAAAATAAAAAGCCTTAATTAATTCAATTGATTAAGGCTTTTTTGTTTTATTTAATGGCATAAAATAAATAACTGGCTAGTATGATTAAGGTGAATGATCACTATAACCAATACAAATAGGAGTAATGGTTACGGCATACGTTACTTTTGTATTATAATCTTTGGGATTTTTCATTGGCAGCCCTGTAACCTTGGTTACCGTTTTGGTTGCTGTCACAATTTACAGATAAATGGATAAAACACCATGAATTTGCATGAGTATCAAGCGAAACAATTATTCGCTGAATATGGTTTACCAGTTTCTGAAGGTTTCGCTTGCGATACCCCTCAAGAAGCTGCAGAAGCTGCTGACAAAATTGGCGGCGATACCTGGGTTGTTAAAACTCAAGTACACGCGGGTGGTCGTGGTAAAGCTGGCGGTGTTAAGTTAGTTAAAAGCAAGGAAGAAATCAAAGAATTTTCTCAACACTGGTTAGGTAAGAACTTAGTCACTTACCAAACAGATGCGAACGGACAACCGGTTGCTAAAATTTTAGTTGAAAGCTGTACTGACATTGCTAACGAGTTATATCTTGGTGCTGTTGTTGACAGAGCTTCACAAAGAATTGTTTTTATGGCCTCTACCGAAGGTGGCGTTGACATTGAGAAGATCGCCGAAGAAACACCTGAATTAATTCACAAAGCTGAAATTGATCCACTGGTTGGTGCACAACCTTACCAAGCACGTGAATTAGGTTTTAAATTAGGTTTAAACCCTACGCAAATGAAGCAATTTGTTAAGATCTTTTTAGGTCTTGCAAAAATGTTTGAAGATTTTGATTTTGCCTTACTTGAAATTAACCCGTTAGTGATTACTGACGAAGGTAACCTTCATTGTTTAGATGGTAAAATTGGTATTGATGGTAATGCTTTATACCGTCAACCAAAAATCCGTGCTTTTCATGATCCATCTCAAGAAGATGAGCGTGAAGCACATGCAGCACAATGGGAGCTTAACTATGTAGCTCTTGATGGAACTGTTGGTTGTATGGTTAACGGTGCAGGCCTAGCAATGGGTACTATGGATATCGTTAATTTACACGGCGGCAAGCCGGCTAACTTCCTCGATGTTGGCGGCGGTGCAAACAAAGAACGTGTTTCTGAAGCATTTAAAATCATTTTATCTGATGAAAATGTTAAAGCGGTATTAGTTAACATTTTTGGTGGCATCGTTCGTTGTGACATGATCGCTGAAGGTATTATTGGTGCGGTTAAAGAAGTAGGTGTTAAAGTACCTGTTGTTGTACGTCTTGAAGGTACTAATGCTGAGTTAGGTCGTGAAGTGCTTAAAAATTCTGGTTTAGATATCATTGCTGCTGAATCATTAACTGATGCAGCAGAAAAAGTTGTAGCTGCTGCGGAGGGCAAATAATGTCTATCTTAATTAATAAAGATACTAAAGTTATCTGTCAAGGTTTCACTGGTGGTCAAGGTACTTTCCATTCAGAGCAAGCTATTGATTATGGTACACAAATGGTTGGTGGCGTAAGCCCAGGTAAAGGTGGTCAAACGCACCTTGGTTTACCCGTATTTAATACAGTACGTGACGCAGTAGAAGCCACTGGCGCAACAGCAACAGTTATTTACGTACCTGCGCCATTCTGTAAAGATGCCATTTTAGAAGCGATTGATGCTGGCATTAAAATTATCATCACTATTACTGAAGGTATTCCAACTTTAGATATGGTTGACGTTAAAGCTAAGCTTGATCAAACTGGCGTTCGCATGATTGGTCCAAATTGCCCCGGTGTTATTACCCCAGGCGAAACTAAAATTGGTATCATGCCAGGTCACATCCATTTACCCGGTAAAGTAGGTATTGTTTCACGTTCTGGTACGTTAACGTACGAAGCCGTTAAACAAACCACTGATTTTGGTTTTGGTCAATCGACTTGTGTCGGTATTGGTGGCGACCCTATTCCTGGTACTAACTTCATCGACGTTTTAGAAATGTTCCAAAACGATCCTCAAACTGAAGCAATCGTTATGATTGGTGAAATTGGTGGAACTGCTGAAGAAGAAGCGGCTGAATATATCAAAACACACGTTACTAAGCCTGTTGTATCTTACATTGCTGGTGTTACTGCACCAGAAGGTAAGCGTATGGGCCATGCGGGTGCGATTATCGCTGGTGGTAAAGGTACCGCTGATGAGAAATTCGCAGCATTAGAAGCGGCGGGTGTTAAAACTGTTCGTTCTTTAGCGGATATCGGTAAAGCACTTAAAGAGAAAACAGGTTGGTAATCCGCTTTTGATTACAAACTAAGTTCCTTATAAAACCCGCATTTTCTAATAGAGAATGCGGGTTTTTTTTATGGCTAGTTGTTTCTGTTATACCTACACTATTAAATTTTCCACTCAGCGAGATTTAAAGGTTTAGAGGCCGGCCTTGATTAAATAGAATGTTAAGCTATATCCACGTAACGTCCTTGTCAAAATCAATCAAGCACCTTGATAGGAACTGTTTTTTCTACGCACAACCAGCTCACGAGTTTACTGAATGAGATCAGAAATAAATAAATTTAAACCAGCTAGTTTTGTTAAGTATTCCTTCGATAAAAATTGTCAATTTTGTTCTTATTCAAGATATTTATGTGAAAAAACATATAATAACAAATATTTTATTACACAGTTATTGCTAAGAATTATTCATTTAACCTTTAACTTTAAGCCAAAACATTGTTTAATAAACATCTCTCAAGGGGGTATTAAAATCTCTTTAAACATAGTGTTTAATACCCAAGAGAAAGAGGTAAAGATCAACTAAGCTTTTTGGTGTTTTTTACAGTGCTAATTTTATCAGATAAAGAAGGAGTCAATTTAGTCAAAGAAACTTACTAAAATCCAAGTATTTTTAATGAGTGGTTACATTGCCATTGAAGATGAAAGCTGGGAATAGCCAGTGCTAATAAAGTGATTTAACGACTAAGAGTAGTTGAGTCTTTAACAATATAATGTGCTCAAATAAATGTAATAGTTCAAAGAACTTATTACCAATAAATTTATTTGTAGTTTGGTGAGTCCTAAATGAATTTTGATAAAAAATATAGAATACTGGTCGTTGATGATGCTAAAGATACGCAGATGTTATTGGATTTTGATCTAAGTGCGGCAGGATATATAATCACATGCATTGATCATGGCGAAGGTGCCATTGCTTTATTGGCTACACAAACCTTTGATCTCATTTTACTTGATATGTATATGCCAGGCCTTTCAGGGTTAGATACCTTGGTAAAAGTTAAAACTGAAGATTTAACGGCAGATATTCCCGTTATAATGTTGTCAGCATCTACAGACGAGGATGAAGTTGTTGCTGCTTTAGAGTTTGGGGCCGATGATTATGTTAGCAAGCCTTACGTTGCAAAAGTATTACTAGCTCGTATCAGAACAGCAATCAGATTAAAAGAAAAAACCGCTCAACTTGAATATTTAGCGAAAACAGATTTCCTTACAGGAATTAATAATCGCGGGAGTTTTTTTGAATTAAGTACTCAGGCCATAAGTCTAGCGAATAGAACGGGGCAATCATTCGTTGTGGCAATGTTTGATATTGATTTTTTTAAACCGATAAATGATAATTATGGACACGATGCAGGTGATCAAGTCTTACGTGTTTTCAGCCAAGGATTGACAGAAGTTTTCCGCGATTACGATATTATAGGCCGAGTGGGGGGGGAAGAGTTTGCTGTTTGTTTGCCTAATACAACTAAGGAATCGGCTACCATTGCTTGCGAAAGGTTTCGTGATTATGTACAGAAACTCAGTGTGAGGGTGATGGGGGATAATGACACTGAAGTTGATATTCACATCACGGTAAGCATTGGTTTAGTCTTAGCGAACAAAGCCTGCTTAAGCATTGATGAACTATTAAAGAAAGCTGATAGCGCGCTTTATTATGCCAAGCATAATGGCCGTAACCAAGTCGTTGATGTCAGTCTTATTAAAGCTCTATGATTAAGTTGTGAACTAACGCAAGTAGATGTTACCGACAAGCGCAAAACAAGGCATCTTTAAAGCACCTTGTCTATTGGTACGATGGCTTTTTTTTGAAGTGCCCAAGGAATTAGAGTCCGCAGTTAATGATAACAATGAGTGGAAAATTGTGCGATATTTTTTGATATTATCATCCGAGTTATCTCGAGTGATGTTGGGAATTAAATCACCATTAGAATATTAACGGTCAAGCAAGTTTGAAGTGTTATACCAAAAGTATTACTCGTCGATTACTAAAGTTATATCAGTAAGAGGGACACAGCAACAAGGCAGCACTTCTTTTTCACCGACAAATGCTAAAGGCTCACCTAAAGGGTAGCTAATATCACCTTTAACTAACGTTACCCTGCAGGCACCACAAAAACCATCTCGACAATGATAATGTACTTCTACATTAGCCAATTCCAAACATTCGAGCAGTGTTTGTTCATTATCCATATAATGAATTATTTTACCTTTTACAGTGATCTTAGGCTGTAAGTTGCTAGTTTTTTTCACCTCTTGAAGGGCATTTTTTACGGTCATACACATTGCAAGCGCTTAAATTCAGTCAAATGTTATGGTGGTGTTTATAAATCGAAGTCATCAAAATCATTTTCATCAATAGAAGAATCAACTTGGCCAACTAAGTAACTTGATATTTCTGTTTCTTGGGGGGCAACTTGTACATTATCACTAACAAGATAAGCATTCATCCAAGGTAGAGGGTTACTTTTTATATTAAAAGGAGATTCAAAGCCAATAGCCGCTAAACGTTGAGTTGAAATGTATTCAATATATTGATTAAGAATTTCGGCGTTAAGTCCTATCATTGAACCATCTTTAAATAAATATTGTGCCCAGTCCTTTTCTTGTTCAACAACATCTAAGAAAATTTGTAAACCTTCAGCATGCATTTCTTCACAGATAATTTTCATTTCAGGGTCGTCTTTACCTGTTTTCCAATTATTTAAAATATGTTGAGTGCCTGTTAGATGAAGTGCTTCATCACGAGCAATCAATTTAATGATCTTGGCATTACCTTCAAGTAATTCACGCTCGGCAAAAGCAAAAGAACAGGCAAAACTGACGTAAAAACGGATAGCTTCTAGGGCATTTACAGAGCATACGGCAAGGTAAAGACGTTGTTTAAGCTTTCTTGTGCTTACTTCTACTTTCTTACCTTCAACCTCATAAGTACCTTCACCTTGAGACTGTAGTAACTGTGTAGTTAGTATTACGTCATCAAAATATTTAGCAATACTCGAAGCACGCTTTAATATTGCAGGATTGACAATGATATCATCAAATATTTCTCCTGGGTTGGTAAATAAATTACGTAAAATATGCGTGTAGGAACGTGAGTGAACAGTTTCGCTAAAGGCCCAAGTCTCAACCCATGTTTCAACTTCAGGTAGGGATACTAGGGGGAGAAACACAGCATTGACTGAGCGAGCAGCCATAGAATCTAACAGCGTCTGGTATTTTAAATTTGATATAAAGATATGCTTTTCAGAATCGGTCAGGCTTTGCCAATCAGCTCTATCTTTTGATACATCAACTTCTTCTGGTCGCCAAAAAAATGAAAGCTGTTTTTCAATGAGTTTTTCAAACGCAATAAAACGTTGTTGGTCATAGCGAGAAACGTTAACGCTGTTACCTAAAAACATTGGCTCTAGTAAGGCATTATTAGGTGTTTGATTAAACGTAGTATACGTCATGTGTTTATTCCTTTAGGGACTACATGGCTGTAGTCATCAAAGCCTAGTGCTTTACTAGGCTCTGCATTGATATTTTGGTATGTTAAGTGCGCTTACTGGTTATATAGGGTGCTTATATTTTACACGCACCGCCATCACAATCGTCGTCTGCCACTACAACAGTATCACTGGCACCGTCACGAGTATTATGATAATAAAGTGTTTTAATGCCCAATTTATAAGCCGTTAAAATATCTTTCAATATTTGTTTAACAGGCACCTTACCGCCGTCAAATTTACTTGGATCATAGTTTGTATTGGCCGATATCGATTGGTCGACAAATTTTTGCATGATAGCAACAAGTTCTAAATATCCTTGGTTATTAGGAATCGTCCATAACAATTCATAATTACCTTTAAGCTTTTCATATTCAGGTACTACTTGCTTTAAAACACCATCTTTACTTGCTTTGATACTGATTAAACCGCGAGGTGGTTCAATACCATTGGTTGCATTTGATATTTGTGACGATGTTTCAGATGGCATTAAGGCAGAGACGGTTGAGTTTCTTACACCATGTTTTACGATACTTTGACGTAAACTTTCCCAGTCTAGGTGAAGAGGCTCTCCTGTAATGTCATCAACTGTTTTCTTATAGGTATCAATGGGTAAAACACCTTGAGATAAACGTGTTTCATTAAACTTAGGACATGGCCCTAACTCTTTCGCTAACTCATTTGACGCTTTAAGTAAATAAAATTGAATCGCTTCAAACGTACGGTGAGTTAGGTTATTTGCACTACCGTTTGAGTAATAAAGGCCATTTTTAGCAAGATAATAGGCATAATTAATAACCCCTATACCGAGAGTTCTACGAGCCATACTGGCACTTTTTGCTGCCGCGATAGGGTAATCTTGATAATCAAGTAAGCAGTCTAATGCACGTACCGCTAAATCAGCTAAACCTTCAAGTTCATCCAGTGAATCAATAGCGCCTAGATTAAAGGCTGACAAGGTACAAAGGGCTATTTCGCCATTTTCATCATTAATATCGTTCATGGGTTTAGTGGGGAGCGCTATTTCTAAACACAAGTTACTCTGACGAATAGGGGCTATACTGGGCTCAAATGGACTATGAGTATTACAGTGATCTACATTTTGTAAATAAATACGACCTGTACTTGCTCGCTCTTGTGCAAACAAGGTAAATAACTCGACCGCTTTAATACGTTTCTTACGAATGGATTCATCATTTTCGTATTGTTGATATAAACGTTCAAATTCTTGTTGATCTTCAAAGAAGGCATCATAAAGTCCAGGAACATCGCTCGGACTAAATAAAGTAATTGAGCCGCCTTTAATTAAGCGTTGATACATCAACTTATTAAACTGCACACCATAATCTAAATGACGGACACGGTTTTCTTCTACACCACGGTTATTTTTAAGTACCAGTAAACTTTCAACTTCAAGGTGCCATAAAGGATAGAAGAGTGTTGCCGCACCACCACGTACACCGCCTTGTGAGCAACTTTTAACTGCTGTTTGGAAGTGTTTGTAAAAAGGAATACAACCCGTATGAAATGCTTCCCCATTTCTAATGTTACTGCCTAAGGCACGAATTCTTCCCGCGTTAACACCTATTCCTGCACGTTGAGATACATACTTAACAATGGCGCTTGATGTCGCGTTAATAGAATCTAAACTATCACCACATTCAATCAATACACAGGAAGAGAATTGACGTGTAGGTGTACGAACACCGGCCATAATTGGCGTTGGTAATGATATTTTAAAAAGAGAAATAGCGTGATAGAAATTTTCGACGTAACGTAAACGTGATTCAGTCGGGTATTTAGCAAATAAACAAGCAGCGACTAAAATATATAGAAATTGAGCACTTTCGTAAATTTCACCGCTCACACGATTCTGTACTAAATATTTACCTTCGAGCTGTTTTATCGCCGCGTAACTAAAGTTTAGGTCACGGCTATGGTCCATAAATAAGGCCATATGCTCAAAGTCATCTTTGGAGTAGTCGTTAAGTAAATGTTTATCATATTTACCTGCGGCGACTAATTTTTTTACGTGTTCATATAGAGCGGGTGGTTCAAATTGACCGTAGGCTTTTTTACGTAAATGGAAAACAGCCAAGCGAGCCGCTAAATACTGGTAATCAGGTGTTTCCTCTGATATCAAATCAGCCGCAGCTTTAATAATAGTTTCATGAATATCTTCAGTTTTTATACCATCATAAAACTGGATATGAGATTTTAATTCAACTTGAGAAACAGATACCTGTTCTAAGCCATCGGCAGCCCAAGTAATGACTCGGTGAATTTTTTCTAAATCAATGGCTTCTTTATCACCATTTCGTTTGGTTACAGAGAGGTTGTTATTCATGAAGTACCTGCGAATTGATTATTGTTATTATCCTAATGAAAGGATCTAAAACGTCCTTAATAAAAAACCCATACTTATCTTGAAAATGAATAATGAAAGACGAGTGTCAAAATAATAACTGGGCATCAAATGCACAATATCTAGGGATTTATTTAATTCTAAACACAAGATAGAGAGGTTTGGTCTTTTTTGCAAGTGATAAAATAAGTTGGTTTTTAAGATTTATTTATTGTTTTTTTTGAGTTAGTGATGACTAACCTAGCAAGACTATTTATTTTTGGAATTAACTAAAAGCAATGATTATATTTTTTATTTTCACAAAAAATATAATGAATAATTTTTATCAAATATAGCGACTACTTTTTACTATTGAGTCTGCATGCATATTTCATTGTAAGTTTGCGGGAAGTATTCCTATCAAGCTAATATTTATAACTTACGACAACATAATATATAGTTGACATCTAATGAGTCTATCAACTTATGATTTTGAGTGAGCGGATTATAATGAATGCCACTGGCATCAATACATTTTAATTCCACATCCTCTGCCCAAGTAATTAATTGTGAGGGTCGAATAAATTTATCATGATCATGTGTGCCATCGGGAACCAGTTTTAATATTTTTTCAGCCGCTAAGATAGCAAGTAAATAGGATTTTATATTTTTATTCAGGGTAGAAAAAAACACTAACCCGCCAGACTTAACTAAACTAGCACACGCGGTAACAACTGAAGCGGGGTCGGGTACATGTTCAAGCATTTCCATACAGGTGACCACGTCAAATGTATCGGCACTTTCCATTGCCTTTTCTTCGGCAGTTATTTTTTGATATCGAATGGTTAAGCCTGTTTCAAGGGCATGCAATTTGGCAACATTTAAAGGCTCATTACCCATATCTATCCCGGTTACATTGGCCCCTAGCTTTGCAAGTGACTCGGACAATATTCCGCCGCCACAGCCTACATCTATTACTTTCTTATGATATAAGCCATCATTACTTCCGTCATCGACTTGTTGGGCAAGGTGCTGACAGATAAATTGGACTCTTAACGGGTTGATTTGATGTAGCGGTTTAAAGTCACCCGCTAAATCCCACCATTGATTAGCGATCTCTTCAAATTTAGCAATTTCATCTTCATTGACGTTCAGTGGCTTGGAGGTCATATTATTTATTTTTATAGGTTACCTTTAAAGTATCTTTATTCTAAACTAAAGTTCTTTTTAAACAAAGAGCATAGATCAAATCTACTCTTTTTAGTTGATTTTTTAAGCGGTTATTATTCCGTCAAAAAACCTTTAAATAAAGCGGTATGGCATCAAACATTTTTATGCTAGTATTCCACGTTGAATACTATTGTTATCATAAAGATGCTAACGATAAAAACATTTCAAATACCGTTTATCAAAACACTAGATAGCCTTACTCTATATTAGGTGTTGTTAAGCAAAAGAATTAGTTAAGGGATACCATCGATTTATGTCCGACCTGGCCAAACAAATAGTTCCAGTAAATATTGAAGATGAACTAAAAACCTCCTATTTAGATTATGCTATGAGCGTTATCGTTGGGCGTGCACTGCCTGATGTTCGTGATGGCTTAAAACCAGTACATCGCAGAGTGTTATTTGCCATGGATGTATTGGGCAATGACTGGAATAAAGCCTATAAAAAATCAGCCCGTGTGGTTGGTGATGTTATAGGTAAGTATCACCCACATGGTGATACTGCTGTTTATGATACCATTGTTCGTATGGCTCAACCGTTCTCATTACGTTATATGCTAATAGACGGGCAGGGTAACTTCGGCTCTGTTGATGGTGACAGTGCAGCTGCAATGCGTTATACCGAAATTCGCATGTCTAAAATAGCTCACTCTATTTTAGCCGACTTAGATAAAGAAACGGTTGATTTTGTACCTAACTACGATGGTACCGAATACATCCCCGCAGTAATGCCAACGCGCGTACCTAACTTATTAGTGAATGGTTCTTCGGGTATCGCTGTCGGCATGGCGACTAATATTCCGCCGCATAATTTAACCGAAGTGATTAATGCCTGTTTAGCGCTAATTGATAATAGTGAATTAACGTTTGAAGAGTTATTAGAAATCATCCCAGGACCTGACTTTCCGACTGCCGCTATTATCAGCGGCCGTGCGGGTATAGAAGAAGCCTATCGTACGGGGCGTGGTAAAATTAAAATTCGTGCCCGTGCCAGTATTGAGGTACATAGTACTACGGGTAAAGAAACGATAATTGTTCATGAACTCCCTTATCAAGTCAATAAAGCACGTTTAATTGAAAAAATGGCTGAGCTTGTTAAAGAGAAACGTCTTGAAGGTATTTCTGCTTTACGTGATGAGTCTGATAAAGACGGTATGCGTATGGTGATTGAAATCAAGCGTGGTGAAGTGGGGGAGGTGGTTTTAAATAACCTCTATAAGCTTACCCAAATGCAGGTTTCGTTTGGTTTTAATATGGTGGCATTAACCAATGGCCAACCTAAAATATTTAACTTGAAAGAAATGCTAGAAGCGTTTGTATTACATCGTCGTGAAGTTGTTACGCGCCGAACCATTTTTGAATTGAAAAAGGCACGTGAACGAGCGCATATTTTGGAAGGTTTATCGATAGCCTTAGCAAATATAGATCCGATTATTGAATTAATTAAAAGCTCTAACAACCGAAAAGATTCTGAAGAAAAACTTATTGCTCAAGGTTGGACATTAGGTAATGTCGCCAATATGCTGAGTGCGGCGGGTAATGATGCAGCTCGACCTGAGTGGTTAGAGCCTGAATATGGTATTCGTGATGGTTTATATTATTTAACCGCAGAGCAAGCCAAAGCTATCGTTGATTTACAGCTATACAAATTATCTGGCATGGAACATGAAAAAATTCTAAGCGAGTACAAAGCCTTATTAGATCTAATTGCCGAGTTGATGTATATATTAGCCACGCCTGCTCGTTTAATGGAAGTGATTTGTGAAGAGCTTGTTGCTATTCGTGATGAGTTTGGTGATGAACGTAGAACTGAAATTACCAATGCTTCTCATGATTTATCGTTAGAAGACTTAATTACTGAAGAAGATGTTGTTGTTACCTTATCCCATGAAGGTTATGTTAAGTATCAAATCTTAAGTGATTATGAATCGCAACGTCGTGGTGGTAAAGGCAAAGCCGCGACTAAGATGAAAGAAGAAGACTTCATCGAACGTTTATTAGTGGCGAATACCCATGACACCATTTTATGTTTCTCAGACCGCGGCAAACTGTATTGGCTAAAAGTATTTCAATTACCCTTAGCGAGTCGTACCGCACGTGGCAGACCTATTGTTAACATTTTACCTTTAGAAAGTGATGAACGTATTACCGCTATTTTACCCGTACGTGAATATGCGGATGACAAATATATTGTCATGGCAACAGCTTCGGGTACAGTGAAGAAAACACGTTTGGATGCTTATTCAAACCAACGTGCAAACGGTATTATTGCCTTAAACCTACGTGATGATGATACCTTAATTGGTGTTGATATTACCGATGGTAATAACGATATTATGCTATTCTCTGATGCGGGTAAAGTTGTCCGGTTCAATGAAAAAGTGCGTGACAGTGAAACAGGCGAAATCAAGCTTGATCCAGAAACGGGCGAACAACGTTGGGCATTAAAACCAATTGGCCGTACTGGTACGGGTGTTCGTGGTATGAGGCTTGATGGTGATCAAAAAGTTGTTTCGCTTATCGTACCTAAGAATGACGGGCCAATCTTGACTATTACTGAAAATGGCTTTGGTAAGCGTACTGATTTAGCTGAATACCCGGCTAAAAGTAGAGCAACCAAAGGTGTTGTTTCTATTAAAGTCAGTGAACGTAATGGTAAAGTGGTTGGGGCTGTTCAAGTTGAAGATCTTGATGAAATTATGCTTATCACCGATAACGGTACGCTAGTACGTACACGTGTTAATGAGGTAAGTATCATTGGTCGTAATACTCAAGGCGTACGTTTGATTCGTACAGCAGAAGATGAACATGTTGTTGCACTTCAGCGTATTGATGAAATTGAAGAATCAGAGCCGCTTGAAGAAGAAGTAGCAGGTAATAATGTTATTGAAGCGAGTGCAGATACTGTTGAGCCAAATGTTGCCGATAGTTCAAAGGATGACAATCCCGAATAATGGTTGAAATTCGATTTAAAAGGGCGGCTAATAACCGCCTTTTTTAATGCGGTTTTTAAGGTTAATTAGGGGCTGTCATCTTTATTAGTTAAATTTTATTGGTCTTTATTAAAGAGAATAGCGTATTTTAATCGTAGCGAGTCGTCTGTAGTCGAGTCATTTTAAGTCATACCAATTCCATTAAATTAGTTCCCACTCAGAGATTGTCATCGCTTTGAAAATAAATAGAATTTTTTTGACTCTAGTCACTCTATATTAAAGGAATTGTGTGCGATTATCGAAGTACTCAGCCTTTGTGAGTCATTTTTCATGAGAAAATGCAGCGGCTATTATTCAGAGCATACGGTTCTGAGTAACCATATAACAAAAGCTCTGTATGTATAAAGCCCCAAAAAAATAGCGGTTAAACAAAGATCAAAATTTTAACCTCCCCTAATTAAAACAGTTGTAACAAGTTATAAGTAAGTAGGAAAACGAATGTCTGAAGTTTTTAATTTTTGTGCCGGTCCTGCCATGTTACCAAAAGCAGTCATGGTAAAAGCACAGCAAGAATTTTTAAATTGGCAAAATACGGGTAGCTCCGTAATGGAATTAAGCCATCGTAGTGGTATATACATGGCTATGGCTGCAAAAGCGGAAGCAGACTTGCGTGATTTAATGTCAATTCCAGACAATTACAAAGTTTTGTTTTGTCATGGTGGTGGACGAGGGCAATTCTCAGCGATACCACTTAACTTGTTACCTGCGGGTAAGTCAGCAGATTATATTGTTTCAGGCTCATGGTCAAAAGCGGCTGTGGTAGAAGCTAAAAACTTTGGTGAAATTAATGTTATTAACATTAATCAAGACACCGACTCTCACGCTACCTTAATAGCTAGTCAAGAGTGGCCGCTTGACCCTGAGGCCGCCTACGTTCATTATTGCCCTAATGAAACAGTCAATGGTATTGAAATTAATACTATTCCAGAAACAAATGGCGTGCCGTTAGTTGCCGATATGTCTTCCACTATTTTATCGCATGAAATAGACGTCAGTCAATTTGCTTTGATTTATGCGGGAGCACAAAAGAATATCGGTCCATCAGGGTTAGCCATTGTGATTGTACGAGAAGATTTACTCGGTCATGCTCACAAAGCAACACCTTGCATTATGAATTATAAAGTATCGGCTGATAATGACTCCATGTATAATACTCCACCAACCTATGCTTGGTATCTTGCGGGTCTAGTATTTCAGTGGCTTAAAGGGGTAGGTGGTGTGAAAGCCATCGCTAAGGTGAATCAAACCAAAGCCGAATTACTTTATCAGGCTATTGATAATAGTGAGTTTTATACTAATAACATTGATCCTCAATACCGAAGTAAGATGAATATACCTTTTTGGTTAACAGATGAAAGCTTAAATGAAAAGTTTTTAAGTGAATCTGAAAATACCGGATTAAGCTCACTTAAAGGCCATAGAATTGTGGGGGGAATGCGGGCAAGTATTTATAACGCGATGCCACTTGCAGGGGTTCAAGCCCTCATTGCCTTTATGATTAAATTCGAGCAAGAAAACAGAGCATAATTGATTTATCAAATATAGCCATAGTATATAATCATCTTCACGAACAATAATAATTAAAGTTGGAATACCCATGTCTAAAGCACAAAAGACGTTAACCTTTACGACTCGCCCAGGAAAAAATGTTTCTGGCGATATCACAGTCCCAGGTGATAAATCAGTTTCTCATCGCTCTATTATGTTTGGCTCATTAGCGAATGGCACCACTCATATTAAAGGTTTTTTACCTGGACAAGACTGTTTAGCGACGATGAATACGTTTAAGGCGATGGGGATTACTATTGAAGGTCCTGATGACAATCAAAATGTCACTGTGTTTGGTAAAGGTTTACATGGATTAACCGCACCAACAGGTTTACTTGATATCGGTAATTCAGGTACCTCTATTCGTTTGTTATCAGGCATTTTAGCGGGTCAGAAATTTAGCTCAACGATGGCGGGTGATATTTCTTTAAATACTAGGCCTATGGGGCGTGTTGTTAATCCGCTTAAATTAATGGGGGCAGCTATTAGTGCCAGTGATGATGGTACACCACCGGTTAATTGCCAAGGGATCACAGGTAAGCTCAAGGCCATTGATTATCTTTTACCGATGGCAAGTGCTCAAGTTAAATCGTGTGTATTACTGGCGGGTATTTATGCCGAGGGCACAACGACGGTTACAGAGCCGGGTATTACGCGTGATCATACTGAGCGTATGTTAACGGCCTTTGGTTATCCGGTCACAGTTGAGCACAACATTGATGGCGATGAACAAAAAACACGTGTTTCTATTGAAGGCGGTCATGAACTTACCGCTTGTGATATTGAAGTGCCGGGTGACATCTCTTCAGCAACTTTCTTTATGGTCGCCGGACTTATTGCACCAGCAGGTGAGATCACTATCCGTAATGTTGGCATGAACCCAACACGCATTGGTGCTATTAATATACTAAAGGCAATGCAGGGTGACTTATCTGTTATTAATGAACGCATGGCAGGTGGTGAGCCCGTTGCTGATGTTGTTGTTAAAGCATCGACATTGCAAGGCATTGATATCAACGAACGTGACGTACCGTTAGCGATAGATGAATTTCCGGCTATTTTTATTGCCGCTGCTTGCGCTAAGGGTGTAACACGATTACGCGGTGCTGAAGAATTAAGAGTGAAAGAAAGCGATCGTATTCAAGCCATGGCCGATGGTTTAATCACTTTAGGTGTTAACTGTACAGTATTTGATGATGGTATTGATATTACCGGTGGTGAAATAGGCCCTGGTACGGTAAATAGTCATCATGATCATCGAATTGCCATGTCGTTTGCTATTAGTTCATTAAGGGCTACGGGCAGTATCACTATTTTAGAGTGTGATAATGTGGCTACTTCTTTTCCTAATTTTGTTAAATTGGCTAACGAAGTGGGCTTATCAATTACTCAAGCATAATATTTAGGTAAGCTATGGTGTTCTTTTAGACTGCTCAACAGGATGTTAAACGGTTTAAATCTAAATATAGCTTGTGCATAAAGAAAGGAAAACACTATGAATAAACAATTCCCCGTTATTACCATTGATGGTCCTAGTGGTGCAGGTAAGGGAACCGTTGCTAGGCTAGTTGCAGATAAATTAGGCTGGCACCTGCTCGATAGTGGTGCTATTTACCGTGTTTTAGCGGTTGCAATCCGTCATCATCAACTTTCTTTAGATGATGAGGTGCCTCTCATCCCGGTGGCCGCTCATTTAGATGTGCAATTTGAAATTAATAGTCGAGGTGAAAGTAGCGTTATTTTAGAAAGCGAGAACGTTTCTGATATTATACGGACTGAAGAAATTGGTGAGTTAGCATCAAAAATTGCAGCATTCCCCCGTGTTAGAGAAGCATTATTAAGAAGACAACGTGCTTTTAGTGTTAGCCCTGGCCTCGTTGCGGATGGGCGTGACATGGGAACTGTTGTGTTCACACAAGCCCCAGTAAAGATATTTTTGACTGCTAGCGCAGAAGAACGCGCACAAAGAAGATTTAAACAGTTGAAAGAAAAGGGGTTAGATGTTAATATCGGGCGCCTTTTGAATGACATACGTCAGCGAGATGAGCGAGATCAAAACCGTAAGGTCGCTCCACTTATCTCGGCAGAAGGTGCGTTAACTATTGATTCTACTGATATTTCCATCTCGGAAGTGGTCAGCGAAATCCTTGTTTTTGCCAATGGCAAATTAACGTAACACGGCTTTGAGCTAGCTTAATTATTTATACCAGCTAGCATAAAGAACTTTTAATAGAAAGCCTACTGTATGGACACACTGGGCATACTTAACCACCCCATGAAACATTGACGTTGAATGGATTAATAGCTGAGTTTATAAACAAGTTATGACTGAAAATTTTGCAGAACTTTTTGAAGAAAGTTTAAAAGAAATCGAAACACGTCCGGGTTCAATCATCCGCGGAACAATCGTAGCCATTAACAAAGATAATGTAATTGTTGATGCTGGCCTTAAATCTGAGAGTGTTATCTCTATTGATCAATTTAAAAACGCTGCTGGTGAGCTTGAAGTAGTTGTTGGCGATGAGATTGATGTAGCCTTAGATGCGACAGATGATGGTTTCGGTGAAACTATTCTTTCTCGTGAAAAAGCTAAACGTCACGAAGCATGGCAAGTGCTTGAAAAAGCCTATGAAGAAAAAGAAACTGTTATCGGTGTTATTAACGGTAAAGTTAAAGGTGGCTTCACGGTTGAAGTTAGCGATATTCGTGCTTTCTTACCCGGCTCATTAGTCGATGTTCGTCCAGTACGTGACACGGCTCACCTTGAAGGTAAACCTCTAGAATTTAAAGTTATTAAGCTTGATCAAAAGCGTAATAACGTCGTTGTTTCACGTCGTGCTGTAATCGAAGCTGAAGGCAGTGCAGAACGTGATGAATTACTTGAGTCATTAGCAGAAGGCCAAGAAGTTAAAGGTATCGTTAAGAACCTTACTGATTATGGTGCATTCGTTGACTTAGGCGGAATTGATGGTTTATTACATATTACGGATATGGCTTGGAAACGTGTTAAGCACCCAAGTGAAATTGTAAATGTTGGCGATGAAATCCAAGTTAAAGTATTGAAATTCGATCGTGAGCGTACGCGTGTATCTCTTGGTATGAAACAGTTAGGCGAAGATCCATGGGTAGCCATTGCTAACCGTTACCCTGAAGGTTCTAAACTTTCTGGTCGCGTAACAAACTTAACTGACTACGGTTGTTTTGTTGAAATTCAAGAAGGCGTTGAAGGTTTAGTTCACGTTTCTGAAATGGATTGGACTAATAAGAACATTCACCCCTCTAAAGTTGTTAGCTTAGGTGATACAGTTGAAGTACTCGTCTTAGAAATTGATGAAGAACGTCGTCGTATTTCTTTAGGTCTTAAACAGTGTATTGCTAACCCTTGGGAAGAGTTTGCTAAAAACTTCAACAAAGGCGACAAAGTATCAGGTAAGATCAAGTCAATTACTGACTTTGGTATCTTCATCGGTCTTGACGGCGGTATTGATGGTTTAGTTCACTTATCTGATATTTCATGGGCTGGTGGTGAAGAAGCCGTTCGTGATTATAAGAAAGGCGATGAAATTGATGCAATCGTTTTACAAGTTGACCCAGAACGTGAGCGTATCTCGTTAGGTGTTAAACAAGCTGAAGACGACCCATTCAATATGTATCTGACAGATAAGAAAAAAGGTGCTATTGTTACTGGTAAGGTATCTTCAGTTGATGCTAAAGGCGCAACGATTGCCTTAGCTGAAAGTGTTGAAGGTTACCTACGTGTTGGCGACATTTCTGTAGATCGTGTTGAAGATGCTTCTACAGTATTAAAAGTTGGTGATGACGTTGAAGCTAGGTTTATGGGTGTGGATCGTAAGAATCGTACTATAAGCTTATCTATTAAAGCAAAAGATCAAGCTGATGAACGTGAAGCAATGGATAACCTAAACCAAGTAGAAGAAAGTGGTTTAAGTGCTATGGCTGCAGCGTTTAAAAACGCTAAAAACTAATATCCTTAACGGGGCATAGTTTAACTTTGCAATGGTGCTGTAAATATTACAGCAAATGAAAAGGGTATTTATCACGATTGTGGTGATACTCTTTTCTTATTTTTAACACCATTGGCGGAGCCCTTTTTACTCTTATGATTACAAATATTAGTAAAATTGCGCGGTGCTAGGTAATTACTGAGGTTCACTAATGACTAAGTCAGAACTTATTGAGAGATTAGCCGATAAATTAAGTCATTTATCCGCTAAAGATGTAGAAAAGTCTATAAAAGAAATCTTAGAATTAATGGTGCAATCCTTATCCAAAGGAGATCGCATTGAGATCAGAGGTTTTGGTAGTTTTTCATTGCATTATCGCGCACCACGAGTTGGAAGAAATCCAAAGACTGGTGAGTCGGTAGAGTTAAGTGGAAAATATGTACCTCACTTTAAGCCAGGCAAAGAACTGCGAGAAAGAGTTAATCTTTCTATGGCATAAATTGCAAAACCAATTAAAAAATTAGATAATAAACGGCATGTTAATCATGCCGTTTTTTTTGGGTATTATTTAGCTATAATTTTAGGCATAACATTACTTATAACTTAGATAGGGCTGATTAAAGTGCGCTTATATATAACACTATTTTTTATCTTAATTTTACTTGCCATTGCATTTATTTTTGGTAGTCAAAATGATCAATTAATCACATTAAATTATTTAGTTGCGCGTACCGATATTACCGTGGCTGCAGCAGTGAGCTTATTCACTGGTTTAGGATTTATGTTAGGTCTATTGGTGACTATTCTTTGGCGTATAATACGTAAAAGTAAGAAAGCATTGGCAAAAAATAAATTTCAGGAAAAATAGCTATTAATTATTTATTAATTAACCCCTTTACTTGTCTCAAGAGCTCTAATGATTGAATTACTCTTTTTATTATTACCCGTTGCTATGGCCTATGGCTGGTTTATGGGGCGAAATAGCATCAAACAAAACCAACAAACGGCTAAGCAAGATTTATCGATAAAATATTCAACGGGTTTAAATTACTTACTCTCTAACCAACAAGATAAAGCAATTGATTCTCTTCTTGATGCTTTAAAGCTAGAGGACGGTAGTGTCGAAGCTCACTTCGCGATGGCTAATTTATTTAGAAAGCGTGGCGAATTAGACCGAGCATTAAAAGTTCATGAGCACCTTGTAAGACTAAATTATCTACCAACGAAAGATAAACAACAGGCTGTCTTTGAATTAGGGAAAGACTTTCTCAGTGCTGGCTTATATGATCGCGCTGAAACTATGTTTTTCAAGTTAATAAAATCAAAAGACTACGGTCTAAAGTCATTAATTAACCTCTTAAAAATATTTCAATCCACTAAAGATTGGCAACAGGGAATAGCCCATCAAAAGTTAATTATAAAACTTAATAATAAACGCTTATTACATACCTTAGCTAACTTTTATTGTGAATTAGCTACCACGGCTTTTGAACAAGATGAGTTTATCGAAGTCATTGAATTATTAGAACAGGCGCTGATGCTTGATCCTAATTCTTGTCGTGCAAACTGGTTAATGGCAAAAATTTATGAAAATCACCAACAATGTGAGTTAGCTGGAAAATGTTATCAAGCCATATATAAACAAGATAATGAGTTTTTTCCTGATGTTATTGAACCTATGTTAGCTTGTTATACCCGTTTAGATGCGCTGGATGAATTCTATGCCTTTATTAAAAAAGTATATGATGAAACAGCCGCTTCAAGTGCCTTGATTTTTTACCTTAGCCATGTTGAACAAAGACATGGTAAGAAAAAAGCGCTTGAATTCATCTTGTCAGCACTAAAACGTAGGCCTACTATTCGTGGCTTTGAACACTTTGTTAATATGCAAATGTTACCTTCTGATTCAGACGTGAGTAATAAAAGTTTAGATTTAATTAAAGAATTGATCAGTGAGTATTTAAAACTCAAGCATAGATATAGTTGTAGAACTTGCGGTTTTGATAGTTCAACCCATTATTGGTCGTGCCCATCATGTCATGAGTGGGAGCAGTTGAAACCTGTCCGGGGCCTAGAAGGCGAGTAGTATTTTATTTCCGTCATCATTCATCGTTAATTATTCGTCAAAAATGCTCACTGACATGCGTCAGCTCCGCGTTATTTCCTTGAATTAACTTCGTATGATTTAGTAATACCAGTTTCATTAAATTAGTTCCCACTCAGAGCTTGTCAGTGCTTTGAGAATAAATAGAATTTTTTTGTGTATAGTCACTCTATATTAAAGGAATTCTGTGCGATTATCGAAGTACTGACAAACTCCCAAAGGGCGAGTTTAAAAGGCTTATATGCTACGTTATTGATTTTGACAAGGACGCTACACGGATGTAGCTTCTTAGAGAATGCAGGAGCATATTCTCCTGAATAACCATTCTTTTCAATCAATGCATTGCCTCTAAGCCTTTTAAATCTCGCTGAGTGGGAAGAAACTTAGTGAAATTGGTATTAGTTACTAATTACGCGTATACCGTTGTTTTGGCAAGGTTATTACATATCTTTAAGGCGGGTAAATCGTTTTCGGGGTGAGTGGAAGTTGCGATATTCTTTTGGGGTAACTTTATTCCAGCGTTTGAACGAGCGCGAAAATTCACTATAGTTGGAAAAAGCCAATACGTCGGAAATGTGATTTAAATTTAAGGTAGAGTCGATTAAATATTGTATTGCTAATTTATTACGGACGTTATCAACAATTTTTCTAAATGAGGTACTTTCTTTTTTGAGGTAACGTTGTAAGTTTCTGACACTCAAGGCCATCAAATGAGCAACTTCTTTGATAGAGATTAATTCCCGAGCAATATTTTGTTGAATAATACTTTCGACAAATTTAGGTATTTCATCAATATAGCCGATATTGCTATTATCTAACTGGCTCGTTAATATCGCTAATAAAGTAGGGTCTGCTGCTGAAATAGGCAAATTTAAAATTTCGGCATCAAAAACAAGGCCATTAAAAGTGCTGTTAAATTTTGGCAACATACCTAAATGATCTCGGTAATTGCGTTTAGTCGATAATTCAGCATGTTGCACGTGCATACTGCTAAAAAGTACTTTTGAAGATGATAGGGTTTTTAACATATTAACCCCCATACTTAGCGCCAAATCTACCGCTTGTGCGGTACTGTCATGTAATTTTATATTGATGGCAAAAGATAGGGTAACTTCTTTATTTTCAATAGCTAAGCCAATATCCGCAGAAGCATGATGGATATGGAAAAAGCGCCTAAAATTCACTAAGGCATCGCCAACGGTTTTACAGTTTTTCAGTAAATAACCCATTGATCCAAATATTTCTATCCCTTGTTTGGAGCCTAGATGCAAACCAAAGTCTTCATGCTTTAAGCTAAAAGAAGCTAGATTCAGTAAAGCAACAAAGTCACTGTATTGAAAAAGCATGTCAGGATTTTTAAGTAAACTTGCCGACAGACCCACTCTATTTAACAGCCGTATTGGATCGCCACCAAACTCTTCAACTACTTCATAAAAATTATTTAAAGCTGCGGCTCTAATTAAATTGACCATTCGCGTAAAAAGTTCCTTTGTTGTCGTAAAAAGGAATGTTTTATTAAGCTTACTTTAATAATGTTCTTTTTACTAAAAAATTGTAAAGTTAATTTTTATCTAATGTTCACAGGACTGTCTATGTCAGAAAATCATTATAAAAGAGTTTTTATTACGGGTGCCAATGGTTTTATTGGTAAGAGGCTGATTGAAAAATATCGCCAAGCGGGTACCGAAGTTTGTGGTATGGACATGATCGCTAATGCTGACAATAATGTTGTGCAAGGTGACCTTGCGAAGCCTGAACAATGGCGGGCAACATTATCTGGTTGCGATTTAGTGATTCATACCGCGGCAGTGGTTTCTAATGCGCTGTCTTATCAACAAACCTGGGATGTTAATGTTGCTGGCACTCAAATTGTGTTAGATGAAGCGATTGCCTGTGGGACGGTAAAACGTTTTATTCACTTATCATCGGTTGCCGCTTGTGGTTTTGAAGCAACCACCACGATAGATGAAACCATGCCACTAAAAACGACGGGGCATCCATACCGTGATACTAAAATTACCAGTGAACACTTGGTGATGAATTATCAAAGTAGTGGTCTGCTTGATTGTACCATTATTCGTCCAGCCGATGTTTACGGACCGGGCTCTCGTCCTTGGGTAATCACTCCGATAACTGAATTAAAAGCCAATAAGTTTGTGGTGCCTTCGGGAATGTTTGGTCCACTATATGTTGATGATTTAATTGATGGTATTTTTCTTGCTGCAGAACAAAAGGCAGCGGTGGGACAAATCTTTATTCTATCTGGAGACGAAGAAGTGACTAACCAAGTTTATTTTGGTTATTTAGCCAAAATGTTAGGTAAAAAAAAGGTGACTACGCTGCCTAGTCGTCTGTTGGTGGTCATTGCAGCAGTGAATGAGAATTTGTTAAAATTATTGGGGAAAACAACCGAGATTAACCCAAACACCATTAAAATGTTAAGCCGACCTTGTGCGGATTATAGCCATAAAAAGGCCAGTGATTTACTTGGATATCAACCAAAAGTATCTTTAGCCGAAGGTATGGCAAGAAGTAAACAATGGTTAAGGGATAACAATATGCTATAAGTCGCTTTTTTCAACGGTAACACCAATTCAATTAACTAATCGCTGATTTAAATAATAAATTTGAGCATCTGAATGAAAAAAACAATTTTATTGTCGTTATTTATCTTAGGGGTATTGTTGTCGGTGGCGGGTTCCGGCATAAAAAGCTCCTTCGGTTTTAGTCAACGTTTGACCACCGTTAATGGTCATGTCATATCCTTGGCTGAATTTAACGACATCAAGGCGAACAACCCAGAATTAACGGCCAGTGAAAGTTTGGCTTTAATGATAGACAACTTGCTGTTATTACAGCGCGCCCAAGAGCTAGGTTTGTTGCAATCTGATCGGGTTATTAGAAAAGTCATTGTCCGCAGTGTTATTGAGCAAGAAATTAAGCAAGTATTAACTCGCCCCATTGACGAAAAAACCTTGGTTGATTTTTATCAACGTAACTTAATGATGTTCACTCCAGCAGATCAGTATCAAGTTGAAATTGCCCATTTTTCAGCGGATGATAACCGTTGTAGACAAAGCGAGTTGTTTAAACAGCGATGGAAAAAAAGTGATGTTTTTATGTTTTATCGCACAAGTGAGCAAACAGATAATCCCTTAATACAACAATGGCAACAGCATTTGGTTGAGCAGCCATTAGGACAAAGTCTACACAGTGAAGCTTTATTATATCGTCAACTTGGCAATCAATTAACCCAAAAAATTGTGCAACTTCATCAAGGTGAGCTATCCGCCACCATACCTAGTGACAAGGGCTGTAGTTTGATTTTGTTAACCAATAAGGTCAGAGGGCAAGCTATTTCGTTTGATGTAGCCAAGCCACAAGTTCTTGCTGAGTATCGAGTGGTGGCCAGACGAAAGGCATTAACCGATTTACTGCTTATATTACGAGAAAATGCCGATATCACTATTGCTCAAGATATTGCTAAGGAGATAAATGGTGTTTAAGTCTTACTCTGTTTATATCTTTAGTCTTATTGTTGCGATAGCCAGTGCACTATGGCAAATAAATAACAATCTGATTAATTTAACCGTGATCAACCGTGATGATGCAATTCTCATTAATGATAGCTCAATTAAACGAGTCGATTATTTAACCGCAGTAACCATGATGAAAGAAGAAAAAAGCTTTGCTATGCGAGCGATTGATTACCAGTTAATTGTCGATCGATTAACGGAGGAAGAGTTATTATTTCAATATGGTTTAGCACAGGGTTACATTTATCGTGCTGAAATTAGTAAAGTTATTGTCAGTAATATGCTTGACACCATTGCCATAAATCATACTAGCAAGCAGTATAGCGACGAAGAATTAATGAGTATTTTTCAAGATAAAATACTAAAAAATCAAGACGAATCACTTATTTCGACCGAATATTCCTTTGAAAATATTAAAATTGAATTAGCGCAGGCTTTAGGGCAAATTGAGCGAAGTAAGGCGGTACAAGCATACATCGATTGGCTACGTCAACGCAGTGATATTGTTATTGCAGAAGACTTTAAAAACAGTGAACAATCAACGATGTCTACTTCTAAAGGCTCAGGAAGTGGCTTATGAATAACAAAATCACCTTAGCTATAATATTATTTGTGCTGACAAGTTTATGTAGCAGTGTAAGTTACGCACATACTCGTAGTCAGTCATTTTCGCAATGGCAAGTCAATAACAATAAAGTATCGGTTAACTTTACTGTATTAACACGAGAAATCACCCGTTTAGCGGCCGATGCCAGTATTGATGTCAGTAAGAGTTTAGCGCACATTTTAGCTGAACATCTTCAAGGTAAAATTAAAGCATTCATTGATGAGCAGCAATGTAACTTTACTCAGCCGTTCTCTGCCTTACCAGCAAACAAAGGTTATACCAAATTTGAAGCTCAGTTAATTTGTGGCAAGGGCTCGTCGTTACGATTAGAAGTTGATGCTTTTTTTGATATTGTGCCGTCACATTTACATTATGCACGCATTATAAGAGCTAATGGTGTCGCGAGTGAGATAGTGCTCAGTGATGCGGTACGCAGCCAAACGATAAACTTGCAGGATACTAACAAAAATTATGGGCAAATTATTAGCACCTATATCGCCTTAGGTATTGAACATATTTTAATAGGTTATGACCATTTAGTGTTTTTGTTTGCACTATTGTTACTGTGTCGCCGTGCCACGCAAGCGCTTATGTTGGTCACTGGGTTTACCTTAGGTCACACTATTACCCTATTTCTTTCAGTTTTAGGCTGGCTGCAACCCGACACCATAACCATCGAGGCACTTATTGGTTTTAGTATTGCTTTACTTGCATTGGAAAAAATTCAAAGTAAAGAAAGTCAGCGCTTTACCAACAAAATAATATTTAGCTTGGTTACCATGTTAACTATGCTAATTTTGACCAAATTACTCTTTAATATGGGGTTGGCGGTATTAACCCTACTTGGCCTGATATTTATTGCCTTTAGCTATTTATTATTGGTTAAAGATAACAACAGCCGTAGTATTGCCTTTTTATTGACCACCGTTTTTGGTTTTATTCATGGCTTTGGTTTTGCTGAAGTTTTACGAGAAATAGGCTTACCCAACACTGAGCTTGGTTTGGCCTTATTGTCTTTCAATATAGGTGTTGAATTAGGGCAATTACTTGCCTTGGTACTCATGACTATTCTGGGGTATATTTTTATTAAATTCTCGAATAAAAAACAACAAGAGATTGTTGCCGTAGGTGCTATAAGTGTAGTGCTCGGTCTAGGGTGTTATTGGTTTATGGTCAGAAGTCTTGCTTAAGTCGTTAATAAGTAAATCTATAGGGGAATGCCTTGTCGTAATAAGTTAATTCTATGGCGTTAAATAACAAGTAAATAAGACAGAGTTCAGTTATATTTTTATCACAATAAGATTTCGTAATAAAATACAATACAACAAAAGAGAGCTATTATGACTGAAGATATGAGTATACTCAGAACGCCTAAAGACTGGTTACCCTTGGCTATTCCTGGTGCTGAAGGCACAAGTATAAAAATATATAAAGCTGATGAGGTAAAACAACGAGTATTGGTGGGGGTTAAATTTGAACCTGGGTCAAAGTCACCTCGCCATATTCATCATTGCACCGCGGTTGCTTATACCGTCTCAGGCACTTGGGCTTATGATGAAGGCTCGTTTGAAGCGGGTGATGTTGCCTATGAAAATTTAGGTAATGATCATACACCTTGGAGTGATGAAGGTGCTGAGTTGTTTATTGTTTTTGATAGTCCAGATGGGCGCTACATTGAAAATATTCTTGACGACGGTACTGTGTTGCATATGGGCATGCCCTTTATGAAAGCACTTGAAGGTATTTCGTTAGCCGACTATGCCAAATTAGATATGATGAGTATTGTTGAAATTTGGGATGAATCGACTAAAAACTAATAATATTTTAGCAAGAGAAATCACCAACTACCGTTTTGATTTGTTAGGTTATAACCTAATCAAATAAGCTG
>JBAHZW010000001.1:0-7137 GCA_037132835.1 Colwellia sp.
CTCCCAAAGGGCGAGTTTAAAAGGCTTATATGCTACGTTATTGATTTTGACAAGGGAATAACCATTCTCTTCAATCAATGCCTTGCCTCTAAGCCTTTTAAATCTCGCTGAGTGGGAAGAAACTTAGTGAAATTGGTATTAGTTGGCTCTTTAGGCGCTTGCTTAATCAGCAACGGCTAACAGGCTAAAGACGTTTCACCTGTGCAACATCATCTAATTGACGCAGTTTATCTAAAACACGTTTTAATAACTCACTGCTATCGACTTCCATCTTAATTTTCATACTCACCGTTTGCTTAATTTTGTCAGTATGGCTATCTACACCAATAATACTTACTCTTTCATTGGAAATAATGGTAGAAATATCTCGTAATAAACCTTGCCTGTCACTGCCAATAATTTGTGCCGTGGCTTGATAGTATTGTTTGTCTTTATTACCCCATTGCACTTCAACTAAACGTTCTGGTTGTAAATTAAGCGAGTTAGTAAGCTGTTCACAATCACCTCGATGCACTGATATACCACGACCTTGGGTAATAAATCCAGAAATTTCATCTCCCGGAACGGGTTGACAACATTTAGCCATATGGGTAAGTAAATTTCCGACCCCTGAAACGGTTATACCGTTGTCATCCTGCTTTACACTTTTATTCGTTGCGCTTTGCTTAACTAGGCTTTGCGGGTCTATCTCGGCTGGTGGTTTAAATTTATTATCAAGCTGTGTTAAGTAGGTAATGACATGCTGTAGTCTTACATTACCTGTGGCTATAGCAACATAAAGGTCGTCCACCGTTTTCATGTTGGATCGTTTTGCCGCCGTTAATAAGTCAATGTCATCTAATTGATATTTGACTATTTCGTTATCAAATAACGCCTTACCTTGAACAATATATTTATCTTTATCGAGTAATTTAAAATAGTGTTGAACTTTACTACGCGCGCGTGAAGAGTATATATAATTTAAGTTAGGATTAAGCCAATCTCTGCTTGGATTTGCTTTTTTACTGGTTAATATTTCTACTTGATCGCCTGTTTGCAATTGATGGGTAAAAGGAACTATTTTCCCAAACACTTTTGCTCCAATACAACAATGACCAACATTAGAGTGAATGTAATAAGCAAAATCTAGCGGCGTTGCCCCCATAGGTAAATCAATAACATCACCGCCGGGAGTGAACACATAAATTCGGTCATCAAAGACTTGGCTTCGTAATTCGTCAAGCATTTCACCGCTTTCAGCGACATCATCTTGCCATTGTAAAATTTTTCTTAACCAACCAACTTTATCATCAAAACTACTGGTTTTTCCCTGAGCATTACCTTCTTTATAACGCCAATGCGCCGCAACACCCAGTTCGGCATCATCATCCATCTGTTTGGTTCTAATTTGTACCTCAACAGACTTTCCTGCTGAGTCTAAGACCACGGTATGAATAGACTGATAACCATTCGCCTTAGGGGTAGCAACATAATCTGAAAACTCTTTAGCAATGTGTTGCCACTGGGTATGCACAATACCTAGGGTAGAATAGCAGTCTTGAACTTTTTCAACCACAACACGCACAGCGCGTACATCAAATAATTGTTCAAAATTAAGTGACTTTTGCTGCATCTTTTTCCAAATACTGTAGATATGTTTAGGACGACCATACACTTCGCCCTTAATGCCTAAACTCTTAAGTTCATTTTTTAAGTGTGTAACGAAACTTGCCATGTATTGCTCTCGATCCAGTCGAGTTTCATCTAAAAGCTTGGCAATTTTTTTATAAACCTGTGGGTGAAGATAGCTAAATGAGATATCTTCTAATTCCCACTTTAATTGACCAATACCTAAGCGATTGGCCAGTGGTGCGTATATATTGGCGCTCTCTTTTGCGACCAACACACGTGTTTCTTCATCACACTTTTTATTTTCGCGCAAATCACATAGTCGCTCAGCTAATTTTATCACCACCGCACGTACATCATCGACCATAGCAAGCAGCATACGACGTATATTGTCGATATTTTTTGGCGCTTGATCCTTTGATTCGTTGCCTTGTTGGCGTAGCGCTTTAAAAGCAGCCATCTGTTCCACACCTTGGCAAAGCATGAGAATATCTTTGGCAAAATTTTCTTTGATAAATTCTATGGCGATGATGTCATGAGCCAATAATGGTGATATAAAAGCGGCAACTAATGAGTCGGCATCGAGGTTCAAGCCACTTAATATTTCAACCATTTCCATGCTTTTATGGATCAGATCAAATTTTTCTGCACTTTCATGCTGATAACTGTTTTCAACCTGTAACCAAGCCGCTGATAAAGCCTTTTCTTTCACCTCGATTAACGATAAGCCTGTTAACCATTGTTCAAAGCTTTGTACTGTTATTTGATGTGATTTACGCACGGAAACCATGGGTATTCCTTTATTCTTGAGAAAGTTAACTTGATGCTACGTTAATAACTACCGCTAAATACTATAAAGTAAACAATACCATAGTCTCTACATGCTTTGTTTGCGAAAACATATCCATAAGCGAAATTTTTTCAAGTTTATAACCGCTTGAAATAAGTAGGGCACTGTCTCTAGCCAAGGTTGCCGGATCACAACTAACGTAGAGAACGGTTGGGATTTTTAATGTTGCTATGTGACTTACCGCATGTTCTGCCCCCGCCCTTGCAGGATCGAGCAATACTTTGTCATAAACCTGTTCTTGAGCCCATGATGCTAATAGCCAATCACTGTTCAAATCAGCCTGATAAAATTGACAATTATCCAAGCCATTGATTTGGGCATTTTGTGCCGCTTTATTTACCATCATTTGCACCCCCTCTACGCCAACAACAAGTTTGGCGTACTTTGCCAGTGCTAAACTAAAATTACCAAGCCCACAAAATAAATCTAAAACCTTATCACTCGGTAAAAGCTTCAACCAAACTAGCGCTTGACTGATCATAGCATTATTAACCTTAAGGTTAATTTGAATAAAATCACTACTGGCAAAATAAATTTTACTGCTATCTGCTAAGGTGTAAGCAAGTACGGACTCAGTAAGTTCACCCGTGGCAGCCAAGGGAAATTGTTTTTTACCCTCATCAATAATGACATGCCAGTTATGTTGCTTGGCATAAAACAGCCAAAGCTTGATATCATTGTCATTCATTGGTTTAAGTTGTCGAATAACGAGTATAACTTGCTCACCAGAGAGTATTTCATCTTGCTGGGTTTGCTCAGTTGAGCTAGTACTAATGACTTCTGCTTGAATAACTTCTATATGACCAATAGCTGATTTTACCGTAAGTTGTGCCAATAATTTTTTCAATAAGGGGAAAATAGCATGAAGTGGTTCAACTAAAACGGGACATGACTTTATGGCGGCCAATTGATTGGTTGATCTTTGTCTAAAACCAATGGTCGCTTGAGATTTCTTATCAAATTGCACCCCAATACGGGCTTTACGACGATAATGCCAAGGTTCACTTTTTATCGGCGCCAGCCAAGGTAAGCTAGGTTGTGTTACCGTCTTTATTTTGCTCCGATCCTGCCGACTAAAACTACGTGAAAAAAGCTCGCTCACTTTTTGTTGTTTGAACAGCAACTGCTCATCTATCGCCAACATTTGTAAATCACAACCACCACAAAGACCAAAATGGTGACATTGTGCGGGTATGCGTTTTTCACTTTGCTTGTTAAAAGAAATAAGTTTTGCTCGCGCGAACTTATTTCTTTTTTCAATAACTTTTACCGTGACAATTTCATCGGGTAAAACACCCGAGATGAACAAAGGTTTTTTGTTCCAGCGAGCAATACCTACCCCATTGATATCAAGTTTATCGATACAAACGGTTAACGATTCATTTGCTGTTTTTTGTTTCACAACTGCTTTGAAGAAATTCGCCATTTTCACCCTAAAATAACAATGATTATCAATACCTATATATCCGTATTGCTTAGCCATCTATACTATACCCGTGACCAACCAAGATGCTGGTTTCAGAGTGCACTTTGATTGGTACGGGTATATAAATTTATAGCAGCTTATGTGATTATTTATGTTAAGTTGGATAATCGAGTAAATTGCTTGCTAGTTCAACCGATATTTTATACCAATTGGACTAATTAATTAATCACTTAGCGAAAATTAATCCGTTTGGGATCACCCTAAAACCACCAAAAAAGTTCAACAAAAATGCAAAGAATCAGCCTGAAAGACTGGGTTATCATACTCACCATAGTCCCGACTACTTTAATAGCTTTTAGTTTAGCGGGCTATTTCTCTTATAACCGTTCTGTTGAACTTAATGAATTCCTTGAGCAACGCGCTAAAAGTATCATTGAGCCTATTGCCATTGCCAGTAAAGACCCTTTACTCAACAGAAACAGAGATAAGCTTCGCCAACTGATTAGTTTCACTCACCGCAATCAATCAAGCATAGTCAAAAGTATAGTTATTTTCACCGAAGATAATCAAGCTTTTGTCACCAGTGCCTTTTATGGTGATACCAACTTAATGAGACTAAAAGCAGGTGCTAAGCTACCAAGTCATACCAGTATGATCACTATAAACGATTACATTATTTTCAGAACGCCTATTATTGATGAGAACAATAATTTTATAACGAATAATAACAAGCGCATGAATGGCAGCTTAGTGTTCAATTCAGCAAAAAATAACGGCAAGGCTACCATCATCGGCTACATAGCAATACAAATAGATAAGAGTCAGCTGAACTTCAATCAACAAAGCCAATTTTTAATTGCCTTTTCTTTCGCTTTACTTGCCACGTTACTCAGCGCTATTTTTGCCCTTAGATTAATTAAAAAAGTGACTAAGCCAATAAATTCAATGATTCAAGCAATTGATCGTATTAGAGAAGGGAAATTGGAAAGCAGAGTCAGTGGTAAACTTCTTGGTGAGCTTAATTTTTTGAAAAATGGGATTAATGCCATAGCACAATCACTTTATAGTTATCAAAATGAGATGAATGCCAGTATCGAACAAGCAACTATAGATTTAAGGGAAAGTTTAGAACAATTTGAAATTCAAAACATTGAGTTAAGCTTAGCCAAGCGTAAAGCCCAAGATGCCAATAGAGTAAAATCTGAATTTTTAGCAAACATGAGCCATGAGTTACGAACCCCCCTGAACGGCGTCATTGGATTTACCCGACAAGTACTTAAAACGCCTCTGACTGAAAACCAACGTGATTACTTACAAACAATTGATCGCTCAGCGAACAACTTGTTAACGATTATTAATGATATTCTCGATTTTTCTAAGCTTGATGCGAGTAAAATGGTTATTGAACACATCCCTTTCTCTTTAAATGAATCATTAAATGAAACCTTAACGCTATTGGCACCCTCAGCCCACAAGAAGAATATCGAGTTATCAATTAACTTCGCTCCAGGTATCACCGACTCGCTTATCGGTGACAGTATGAGAATCAAACAAATAATCACTAACTTGATCAGTAATGCGATAAAATTCACTCCACAGGGAGTGGTTACGGTAAATATAACAAGTGAAGCAGTAAATCAAAAAAAGATACGCTTAAAAATGACGGTCGAAGATTCTGGCATTGGTATGACGGTCGATCAGCAAAAAAATATCTTTGATGCTTTTACCCAAGCAGATCAAAGCATAACTCGACTATACGGTGGTACGGGGCTAGGTTTAGTGATTTGTCAACGACTCGCTCAAGAAATGCTTGGTGATATAGGCTTCAGCAGTGAAACAAATAAAGGTTCAGTTTTTTGGTTTACTTTTCAATGTGAAACAAGCGCTACGCCCTTAATGCTAGAGTTAAATAATCAGCATTTATCAGATAAAACAATACTCTATTACGAAGAAAACAATCATAGTAGAGAGGCAACTAAAAACATTTTAAAGCATTGGAAAATGCAAGTCACCTGTGTGATAAACAGAGAGCAATTATCCAAAGTATTGTCTCATAGTATGCGAGCTCAACAAAAATTTGATTATATTCTAATAGGTCATAACCAAACAGCCACGGCCTTAAGTGATTTGAAAAAAACCATATCACAATTAAAGCCCATATCGAACAAAATACACCTAGCATTAAACAGTAACTCGCCCAGCTTACATGACGCTCTTATTGCCAA
Source organism: Colwellia sp. (assembly GCA_037132835.1). GTDB lineage: Bacteria > Pseudomonadota > Gammaproteobacteria > Enterobacterales > Alteromonadaceae > Colwellia. The sequence continues at coordinate 6,110 of JBAHZW010000001.1, forward strand.
CGGAGCGGTCAGTTGTACCAGCAAGCCACTAACCTCAATTAGCTTAAGTAAAGCATTACAAGCAACAGAAAACACTCAGCCAGCAAAGCTTATTCTCAATTCACCAATCCGAAAAAAACTGCCTATTAAGGTCTTAGCTGTTGATGATAACGAAGCCAATTTAAAACTAATAAAAGCTTTATTATTAGAGCAAGTTGAGCAAGTTATCACGGCAGATAACGGTATGTCTGCTATCGAACTTTGTAAAACAGAGACCTTTGCATTAATTTTTATGGATATTCAAATGCCCATATTAGATGGCATTAGCGCACTAAAAGAAATTAGAAAAATTTCTTTTAACACAAGTACCCCAATCATTGCCGTTACGGCACATGCCTTAAGTGGTGAAAAAGAAAAAATGCACCAACAAGGCTTTAATGCCTATATGACTAAACCAATAGATGAGGCTATGTTACGGCATATTATTTATGAGTATTGCGACTTTAACCATTTAGTCAATCCAAGAGAAACCGTTAATGAAGGTGATATAACTAACCAAGCATTGACTGTTATTGATTGGCCTTTAGCACTCAAACGTAGCGCGAACAAAGAGGATTTAGCCAAGGAAATGTTTTCAGGCTTAGTAGACAGCTTACCTGAAACTCAACAAAGTATTCGAGCAGCCATTGCCGTGCAAAATGTCGACCTTATCAAACGACTTATGCATAAATTAAACGGCTCTTGTTGTTACACTGGCACACCAAATTTAGAGAAGATTACTAACCAGTTAGAAACACAATTAAAAATAGGTTTAAGCATCAAAGAGCTTGAACCTGAATTTTTTGAATTTTTTGAACATATTGAGCAAGTGTTATTTATGGCACCTGATGTACTCAAAAAGATGAGTCATATTAGGGGTTGTTGATCTTTCGCGGTTAAATTTTGTTCGAGCTAAAAGCGTTTTATTCGCGGCGAGTCGCGTGTAGCCTAGTCATTCTACGCAAACACGACTCAACAATGAAAAAAACGCTTTTAGCCGAATCTTTCAG
>JBAHZW010000108.1:0-14205 GCA_037132835.1 Colwellia sp.
GTTTAGATTTACCCTACTCTTCGATGGCACAGAAATCATCACAACCACAGATAATTGCACAAATAGATATCGTTAAGATATTAACGAGTGGATGGCGCAAGCGTCGATTTATTCTAGGGTCGGTTAGTTCACCAAAAGCTTACTGATAGTCGTCTCTGTCATAATAATTTAAGCAAAGACCATTATATGCCACGATCTTAATGATCGGTCAATGGATCTGTTTGACTGGTGGTATTATCTACTAGATGATTAAATTAAACCCGTTTGCCCTGTCGTTTCTTCCACATACGTTGTAATGTCGGAAAGTCATCAATAAAATCGTAAACTTGAATAACTTTTTTATTGCTCCATTCTTTCAGAATTCGTCCAGCGTATTACGCTAAAACTCCTTTCCAAGCTTTTGATGGTGTTATAAAAAATAGGGATCATGAACCCTATTTTTATTGTCAGTTTTAAACCACCTCCAATGGAGGGATTATTTACTACATCAGATTTTAGCTTAGAAGCTGAATGTTACTGAACCACCGAAAGTACGAGGGTCAACAATCCCTGCATAACCTTGTGTATAACGATCACTAATAGGCTCAAACGCAGTTATACCTTCTTCATCAAATGCATTGTTAACAAATAAATTAAACTGCCATTGTTCCATTTCGTAGTTTATAGATACACGTGCCACTTGATAATCACCAGCAACTCGTTCTTCTGTATTACTTACTTCACCAAAGTATTCATCAACCATGTTATAACTAAAACTGGTTGTTAACGCATCAGTAAGCCAGTAAGTTAAACCTAAATTTGCAGTATAGCCAGGTGCTGAGCTTAACTCATTGCCATCAATATGTGAGAAACCTTCGCTATTATCTTCTATTTCACTTTCCAATAAACCTAGACCAATGTTTAGTCGTAAATTTTGTGACAACATCGCTGACAATTCAACCTCTAGGCCATAAGTCGTTACTGTATCAATATTTGAAATACGACGGTCTAAATCCGTACCTTGATAATCGCTATAATCATTGTAGAAAAGATTCCCGCTAACATTGATGTCGCCACTGCTAAATGAAGAACGAACACCAGTTTCATAAGTTATTACTTCTTCTGAGTCATAATAATAGTATTCACCACTGAACCAATCATATGCACCACCACCAGCATTGTAACCTTTTCGAGCACTTACTGTAGCAGTGGTAGAGTCACTCACAGCATACTGTAAAACAACTTTAGGCAAGGTAATTGTCTTGTCATTATCTAGGATAGAGCCCTCATAAGTACGGTATTGCGACTCTTTTTCAACACGACCGCCAACGATTAAAGTTAAATCTTGGTTTAAGCCAATGTTCACTTCACCATAAATAGCAGTTGATTCACTTTCGTCATCACCGCCATAAGGGAACGAAACAGAAATACTTTGATAGTATTGGTCACGCTTAAAGTAAGATAAGCCAACAAAGCCAAATAGGTCTTTGTTTGTCATACCAAAGCGAATTTTAGAGTCAATTGTTAAATTGTCTTCATTCATTAATAAAGTCTGTTCAGCAGTTGCTGTTTCTTCGTAACTGTCAAAGCCCCACTCGTAATCCATAGTGGCAATCAAAATATCAAATGCCAAATCATCAGATATTTTGTAGTCTAGTTTCACACTGACTGTATCAGAACTGGTATCCATATACCTCTGATTCATAGGAACAAACTTCCATGGATCATCTGCGGTAAAGTACGTACGGCCAGTATTACCTTTTTCTTCATTGCTAGAATAAGTAAATAGAGCAGATAGATTGTCTATCGCTTTCGGTTCCCACAATAATTTAGCTTTGACACGAGTTGTCTTTAATTCATCTAAGTCATGTTTAGGCGGATTATCGTCAAAAATAACACTGTTATCATAAGCTTCACCATCTAAATTTTGCGCCGTCAAGCGAAATGCTAACTGCTCATCAACAATAGGCCCTGATAGCATGAAAGAAGTATCTACGTATCTGTCTTGATCACGATAACCTAAACGCGCAGCACCTTCCCAGTCATAACTTGGATCTTTAGTTTTTATATAAATCATGCCACCCATGCTATTTCGACCGTTAATCGTCGATTGCGGACCACGGAAAACTTCAATTTGTTCGATGTCCCAAATACCTGTATCGCCAGTTAGATCTGCCATAAATGGTGCAGCAACACCATCAATTAAAGTCGTGACCCTTGCTCTTGCACCACCTGACACACCATTAAAACCAGTAGCCGACCCGTTGCCTGAGACACCGCGAATATCAGGTACCGCACCACGTAAAACGACAACATTTGGGATCTCAGATACCGCTTCATTTATACTAATATACCGCATCGTCTTTAACACTTCTTCACTAATAACTGAAACTGAAGAAGCGGTATCTTTTAGAGAGCGCTCAGTTTTTTCACCAAGAACAATAATGCGCTCTATTGATTCCAATTGTTCGGTAGCGGCTTCCGTTTTGGGGCTTGCATCCTCAGCAAAAGCATTTGACACAACTAATGTGTTCAATAATACAGCACTTATAATGCTTAATTTAAATGGTGAGTGTTTCATATATTCCTCAAATTGTTACTACTGTGTATTAAAGCGTATTTTATGCGCGACAACTTACCTGAAGACGAATGCAAATGCAAATTATTCCTATTAAATACTTATTGTCATTTATAATACGGCTGTTAAAATACGCGTCAAAATATTGCCTACTTGGCAATTAACCAAAAAATTTAAATATTGTGAGTAATTCAGTATGTGGCAATTAGTCGCTTTAATTTTAACTGTTGTGGGAACTGCGTTTCTTTATTTATCAAATAAAAATCAACGCGTAATAATTAGACCATTAGCAAAAGCGTGGAGGCTCATAGGAGGTGTTTTTTGCGTATTGTCTCTTGCGGTGTGGTGGCAGTTACTGGTTACCAGTGCTGCTATTTTTACGTGGATTTTTACTCTGAGTATCGCTTTGGTGTGCCTTCCATTATTAACATTGTTCAACCGTTTTGAAAATCAACAAGGACAAAAATAATGGCAAGGCTATTAGCACATGAAAAAATTCAACCACACTGGTGGTCTAAAACCTTAGCGGGTATATTTTTGGGGCTATCACTTAGTTATGCTCTTGTTATTATTTTTGCTTGGTATGGGCCAGGCGGTATTGATGCGCCAGCAAAAGTGCAATTTAACATGTGGATAATTAGCCCTATTTGGTTACTCATTTTCAGCTTCACTTATATGTTTAAGACAGGTTTAAAGGCGGCATTGTATTTGTTAGGTGCAAACATAACGGCTTATAGCCTGTTTTTCTTTCTAGGGTGGTTATCATGAAAATTCGCGGCGATATACTTCGTACCTATCAATCGATTCACACATGGACTGGTATTATCGCCGGTTTAGTACTTTTTATTGGTTTTTATGCTGGTTCACTCAGTATGTTTGAAGATGAAATATCTTTATGGGCAACACCATCAACACATCAATTATCACAAGTTCCCACAGAGGATTTAGATAGCTTGATTGATATTGCTACCTCTAAATTTGATAAAGCTCAGCAAGGGTTTACGCTAAACTTTAACGAAAACTACTCTCCTATGACTTGGTCTGAAGAAGGTGGAGGTCGAGGTTTACAGCTTGATCATATAGTGAGACATGCAACTTTATCCAACCAAGGTGAACTGGTTACACAAGTAGAACTGAGCAATGAGCTTGGAGACTTAATTGATACGCTACACCGCACCGCAGGTATCGTTGGAAAAATAGGCCACGAAGACATAGGTGTTTTAATTCTCGGGATCGCGGCAATACTGTATTTCCTTGCGTTAATTTCTGGTGTTATCTTTTTATTACCAACACTCACTAAAAGCTTTTTTGCACTTAGACAAAATAAAGGGGCAAACCGATTTTGGCTTGATAGCCATAATTTAGTTGGCGTTATTAGTTTGCCTTTTCACTTAATTATTTCTCTGACCGTTGTCGTTTTTGCATTTCATGATGCTTTATACGGCGGACTGAGCGTTGCCTACGGTGATAAGCCTTTATTTGAACGCCCGACTAAAGCACCAACAGAGTATTCAATTAAGCAATTACCTGGAATTGATACTTACTTTAATAAAGTTAGTGAGTTAACTGACGGTTATGAAATCTACTCTTTAGAGTTTTCAGGTCTTTCATCTAAGCAGCCCTCATTAGGGATTATTGTTTTTAGCGAACAGGAGATGATGCGGAGTAATACGGGTGACATTATCTATATGAACCCTTATACATTGAAACCTACTTTTAGCAGCATTCAACTCAGCGAAGAAGAAGTTTATGTTCCTTACATAGCCAGTTTCTTTTCTCTACACTTCGGTGGTTTTGGTGGGGAACTTGGTAAGTGGGTTTATTTTATCATGGGATTATTAGGTGCATTTTTATTTTATAGCGGTAATTTATTGTGGCTAGAAAAGCGCAGAAAAAAACAAGTAAAACAATCTAAATCTAACAGGTTTATGGCATCTCTAACGATTGGTATTTGCTTGGGATCAATATTGTCTGTTGTCTGCACTCTGCTTATGAGTAAATGGTTGTATATATTTGATGCTCAAATTAATCTAAGCTATATAACCTGTTATTACATCGTCTTTTTTGCCGCGGTACTTTATAGCTTTGCTAGAGGTGCAGCAAGAAGTGCCATTCATATACAGCAAGCTTTATTTGTCGTGTGCGTATTCATTCCATTAACCACAATTTTAGCCAATACGGTTCCAAGTTTAACCTTATGGTCAGTCGATAATTATTCGGGTTATATTGTTGAATTTATCGCATTAGGGTTTGCAGGAATTTTTTATTATGGCTTTTTAAAAACTAAACAACGAGCTTTCCATGGTGAACCTAATAGTATTTGGAGCCTACCAGTTGATTCTCCTAGCCTTGCAGTAACCAAAAAAATAGCAATAGAACAGAACTAATGTCCTTCGTTGCAATAATGCACCAAGATTGATTGTTGATCTTTCTTGATCATTAAACTAACAAAGGTTGGCTTGAAAAGTAGAAACAGGTTTAAATATTCTTTTCTCAAAAACTAAAAAAGCCCGAATATTGCTATTCGGGCTTTCGTTTATGGTTCAGCTTTTTTTATGAGAGTAGAGTTAAAAATCTACTACATCATACCGCCCATGCCGCCCATACCACCCATGCCGCCCATATCAGGCATTGCAGGTGATGCGTCTTGCGGAGCATCGGTAATCATCACTTCAGTAGTTAACATTAAACCCGCAACAGACGCAGCAAACTGTAATGCTGAACGTGTTACTTTAGTTGGATCTAAAATACCCATAGCAATCATATCGCCGTAAGTACTGTTACCCGCATTGTAACCATAGTTACCCTCACCATTACGTACTTCATTGAGTACTACTGATGATTCATCACCACAGTTAGCAACGATTTGACGTAGTGGCGCTTCCATCGCACGAATAGCAACGTTAATGCCATGTGTTTGATCTTCGTTAGCACCCTCTAAATCTTTAATGGCTTCGGCGGCACGTACTAAAGCAACACCACCACCGGCAACAACACCTTCTTCAACCGCAGCACGTGTTGCATGTAATGCATCTTCAACGCGGAATTTTTTCTCTTTCATTTCAATTTCAGTTGCTGCGCCAATTTTAATAACCGCAACACCGCCCGCTAATTTAGCTAAACGCTCTTGTAGTTTTTCTTTATCGTAGTCTGAAGAAGACTCTTCAATTTGACCACGAATTTGAGCAACACGAGCTTTAATGTCAGCTTCTTCGCCAATACCATCAATAATCGTAGTATTGTCTTTAGAAATGATGATTCGTTTCGCTTGACCTAAATCTTCTAACGTTGCTTTTTCAAGCTCCATACCGATTTCTTCAGAAATCACAGTACCAGCAGTTAAGGTAGCAACATCTTGCAGCATTGCTTTACGACGATCACCAAAACCTGGCGCTTTAACTGCGGCAACTTTTACAATACCGCGCATGTTGTTAACCACTAGAGTGGCTAAGGCTTCACCTTCAACATCTTCAGCAATAATTAATAATGGCTTACCTGATTTAGCAACACCTTCAAGCGTTGTTAATAATTCACGAATGTTAGTCACTTTTTTATCGACAAGTAAAATAAATGGATTTTCTAATTCAACCGTGCCACTTTCTTGGTTGTTGATAAAGTAAGGTGATAAATAACCACGGTCGAACTGCATACCTTCAACAACGTCTAATTCATCGGTTAACGCTTGACCTTCTTCAACAGTAATAACACCTTCTGTGCCTACTCTCTCCATTGCTGTCGCGATGATTTTACCTACAGTTTCATCAGAATTAGCCGAGATAGTACCCACTTGCTCAATCGCTTTGTTATCCGTTACTGGCGTTGAGGCATCTTTTAATGCAGCAACAGCAGCAATAACAGCTTTATCGATACCACGCTTAAGATCCATTGGGTTCATACCCGCAGCAATTGATTTTAAACCTTCATTAACAATCGCTTGTGCTAAAACAGTCGCAGTAGTTGTACCGTCACCTGCTTCATCATTGGCTTTAGAAGCAACTTCTTTCACCATCTGTGCGCCCATATTTTCAAACTTGTCTTCAAGCTCAATTTCTTTGGCAACAGTTACACCATCTTTAGTGATCGTTGGTCCACCAAAAGATTTATCTAATACAACGTTACGGCCTTTAGGACCAAGCGTTATTTTTACTGCGTCTGCCAATATATTTACACCACGTAGCATTTTTGAACGCGCATCATTTCCAAATAAAACGTCTTTTGCAGCCATGTTATTTATTCCTATAATTGTGTTTATTTTTTAAAATAATAAGTTTCAAGTCTTTGCACCTAAGCAGCACTTTTATTGATGCTAGTTAACTCAAGAGCAAAGCAGAAGCACGGAGCTGACGCTAGCCAGTAAGTACTTCTAATGCCGCTATTGTGTTGCACTAGCGGCAAGTTAAGTTATTAATTATTCTACGATGGCCAGAATGTCAGACTCATTGAGGATAAGTACTTCTTCACCGTCAATTTTTTCAGTTTTAACACCGTAACCTTCACTGAAGATTACTTGGTCACCAACTTTAACGTCTAAAGCACGTACTTCACCATTTTCTAAAATACGGCCATTGCCTACGGCAATAACTTCACCGCGTGTAGATTTTTCAGCCGCGCTACCTGTTAGTACAATGCCGCCAGCTGATTTTGATTCTGCATCTTTACGTTTTACAATTACGCGATCGTGTAGTGGACGAATAGCCATTTATTCTCTCCTGAGATAATTCAATTATCTGGTTAGTTTTCTAGTCTTATGTACGACTAGCGATTGTTGTTAATAGTAATGGGGATAAAAAAAGCTGACACAAGGTCAGCTTTAATTTTTTGTGTTTTTACCTGAAAACAGAGCGAGTTTTTTAGTGAGTTTACATTCAATTTAAATCACCTTTTTCGAAGGGTGATAGGCTACTCTTTACGCTCAAACTCACCTTCTATCGTTTCACCTTGATGATGGGAGAGAGGCTCCTTAGGCGGAGTGAACGGTTGGGTGCTATCATCATGCTGATAGACATTACCCGATGCACCATGGTTGAAAGAGCCCACTGCGCCAACCTGATTAACCTTAATATGTTTTTGTACATATTTGGCTATCGCTAAACGCACCTTGGGTATAAGTAAAAACAAGCCAAATATGTCGGTAACAAAACCGGGAGTAACTAATAGTACCCCCGCAACTAATAACATCAGTCCCGTAACTATTTCACCCGATGGCATTTCACCCTGTGCCATTTTAGTTTGCACCGATTGTAATGTTGCTAGCCCTTGTTGACGAACATACTTAGCGCCTAACCAAGCACTTAGAATAACAATAGCAACAGTAGGCCATACGCCAATTAAAGCGCCCACTTGCATAATGACAGTAATTTCAATGACAGGAATAATAATAAAAAGTATAAATAATAACTGAAACATAATGATCCTTTTTCTCTTTGAAACTTATATTGGGCTGAACAGGTCTATTTCAAGGACTATACTTAGTATCATCGCTAACGTTAAGTTAGCCTTAAGTTTTTATTGATACTCAGGGTATACTATCAAAAATATTTTAGCTGTTAGGTAACTAAAGTGTATCAATTAGTATTAACAACGTGTCCAGATGATACCGTCGCTAGACAAATTGCTCAACATTTAGTGACTAAAAAGTTGGCGGCTTGCGTAAACATTATACCGAACATCACCTCAGTATATTGTTGGAAAAATGAATTACAATGTGATAACGAAGTACAGCTAATAATAAAAACCAGTGCGGCTAAGTTTACTGAGTTAGAGAAAGAAATCAATCAACTACACCCTTATGACGTGGTAGAAATTATTGCCTTGAATATCCAGCAAGGTGATAAACATTATTTAAACTGGATCACCCATTCTTTGAAGTAGGCTCAATGAGAAATTTACTTTCGCTATGCTTAATAATAGTGACAACCTTTACACTTTTCTCTGCTTCGGCAGAGCAGAAACAGTCAATTTTTGATATATCTAATAGCAATTTTTTTAGTAACGATGGTGAATTTTTAAAGGTAGATCAAGCCTTTAATTTCAATTTTTTTCAACGTAATGCTCAACTAGAAATTAGCTTCGACATAGCTCCGGGTTATTACCTTTATCGCCATCAATTTAAATTTAAAGGTGAAAACACTCATTTTACCCCAGTAGTCTTACCGCAAGGCATAGAGCACGATGATGAATTTTTTGGCATTCAAAACATATTTACTGAGCAGTTAACATTCTCCATAGCTCTTGAGCAAGTTGATAATGATGCCAGTATAAAAATCACCTATCAGGGCTGTGCTGAAAAAGGCCTCTGTTATGCCCCCAAAACTAAAGTCATCGCGTTAAGTACAATTATCACCAATGACAACTCAACTAATAGTGCATCATCCATAAACAAAAACATCCGTTTGCCATCCATTCAAAAAAGTGAGCAGCATCAATTATCTGATATGCTAAAACAGGATAGTTTGCTATTAACCCTCGTTGCCTTTTTTGTCGGTGGTTTATTATTATCATTCACGCCTTGTGTTTTCCCTATGTACCCAATTTTAACAGGTATTATTGTTGGTCAAAGTAAACAAGGCACCCCATTAACTACAAAAAAAGCATTCACGTTATCTTTTATTTATGTACAAGGAATGGCGATTACTTATACATTACTTGGCATTATTGTCGCCTTAGCGGGTGCAAAATTCCAAGCAATATTTCAGCACCCTGTCGTATTAATTAGCTTGAGTATTTTATTTATATTCTTAGCACTGTCTATGTTTGGTGTCTTTAATTTAGCCTTACCGACAAGTTGGCAAAATAAACTTAACTCGATGAGTAACCAACAAAAAGGGGGCTCGTTTATTGGCGTTTTAACCATGGGGGTTATCTCAGGTTTAGTTGCCTCTCCTTGCACTACAGCTCCTTTAACCGGGGCATTATTATACATATCACAAACAGGTGATGTAATACTTGGCGCTTCGGCTTTGTATGCTTTAAGTTTAGGCATGGGTTTACCTTTATTAATATTGGGCAGTTCTGGCGGTAAATTACTTCCTAAAGCCGGTGCATGGATGAATGTTATTAAAAACATCTTCGGTTTATTATTACTTGCTGTACCCATATTTTTACTCGAACGCTTTATTCCTGAAGTCGCTAGCCAAGCATTATGGGCGTTACTTACCCTAGTCAGCGCGAGTTATTTTTATGTCGCTAACCAAAATCATGCGGCAGCACAAGAGAATCAACAAACAAAAGGCTTTTGGTATGGCTTGCGTGCTCTACTGATATTTTTGATGTTATTTTTCGGCGCTAACCTAGGCTACCAATTAATACTTCCAAGTAATAACGGTATGACCACCGACATTCAACATGCTAATTTCAAACAAGTTAAAAGCTTAGCTCAACTCAATAGCGAAGTAATCCTTGCTAATAAACAGGGGAAAACCGTTATGGTAGATTTATACGCTGACTGGTGTATTGCTTGTAAAGAATTTGAAAAATATACCTTTACTGACCCTCAGGTACAGCATGCACTGCGTAATAGTGTATGGCTACAAATTGATATGACAGAATTTGATTCAACAGAAAATGCTGAACTTGTGCAGCATTATAATATATTAGGTCTGCCCTCTATTTTATTTTTTGATTTACACGGCAAAGAATTAGCCGAGCAGCGAACAACAGGTTTTATGAATGCAACTGAATTTAGCGACCATATTCAAGCGATATTTAAACAATAAGACGCTGAATCAAGCTGATAACTAATATTTTCGAGTGAGCGACTAGTTCAATAACCGACACTTGCGATGGCAAAAGTATGTAAAGATAAGTAATACAACAAAAAAATAATATTTACTGACCTCTAATTCCCCCTAAAGAGGTTAGACCAGTATCATGCTGCTATATTCTTCGAAAACAAGGCTATTATCGTCAATAACAAAAAAACCGATGAAAATTAGCTTTTTTTATTCACAGCGCCTTAAAATTATGTAATTATTAGCAACACTTAATTTTTAATGGTGATTTAGCAGAAGATGAGCACAAAGTTAACAATTTTAGTGTTAAATGGCCCAAATTTAAATATGCTTGGTAAACGAGAGCCGACAATATACGGCAAGCAAAGTTTATCTGAGATAATAAGTGATCTAAGTTTGCAAGCCAATCAAAAGCAAATTGACTTAAAACACCTACAATCAAACGCTGAGCATGAATTAATCGATGCTATCCATCAGGGTTATCAAAAAGTAGACTTTATCATTATCAACCCTGGTGCCTTCACACATACCAGTGTTGCAATAAGGGATGCTTTACTTTCTGTTGCTATTCCTTTTATAGAAGTACATTTATCCAATGTACATGCTCGTGAAGATTTTAGAAAACACTCTTATTTATCGGACATTGCTACGGGTGTTATTTGCGGGTTTGGGGCTCAGGGTTATAGCTTTGCTCTTGATGCCGCACAGACTTACTTAGATAAAAAACCATCCGTTCATAAGAACGAAGAATAAGAGCCAGTAACAAAACATAACAGTTAATGACCGATCATTAACTTATATTTATAAACATTAGGGGCTGTTGAACTTTCGAGATTGTTTTTGCAGCGAATTGTTGGGTATTTATACAAGGCAGAGCCTTTGTAATGTGGTTATTCCACATAAAAAGGTGATAACGCCGTAAAAATGACCAACAAATGCTGTCCGAAAGATTCGGCTAAAAGCATTTTTTTCATTGTTGAGTCGTGTTTGCGTAGAATGACTAGGCTACACGCGACTCGCCGCGAATAAAACGCTTTTAGATCGAACAAAATTTAACCGCGAAAGATCAACAACCCCTAGCTTTATCAACACAAATTAAGGTATTCCTATGGATATTCGAAAAATAAAAAAACTTATTGAGCTCGTTGAAGAGTCAGGAATCAATGAACTAGAAATCTCTGAAGGTGAAGAATCCGTACGTATAAAACGTGGCGCAACAGTTATACAAACAGCGCCGATTGCAGTAGCACCTATTGCTGCAGCGCCGGTTGCAGTCGCACCTATTACTGCGGCACCAACTGAAGCAGTTGCTCCGGTAATTAGTGGTCATGTTGTACGCTCTCCAATGGTTGGTACTTACTATGCTTCGGCTTCACCTGATGCCCCAGCATTTGCTGAACTTGGTAAACATGTTAATGCTGGCGATACTTTATGCATTATTGAAGCAATGAAAATGATGAACCAAATAGAAGCTGACAAATCTGGCGTCATTAAAGAAATACTAGCGGGTAATGAAGACGCTATTGAATTTGACCAACCGCTATTCATCATTGAATAAGCCCATATCTATAGTTCCAGACACATAAGGGTTACTCCATGTTAGATAAAGTTGTTATCGCCAACCGGGGCGAAATTGCCTTAAGAATATTGCGTGCTTGTAAAGAGCTCGGCATCAAAACTGTTGCGGTGCATTCCACTGCCGATAAAAATCTTAAACACGTTTTATTAGCTGATGAAACTATCTGTATTGGTAAAGCATCAGCACCTGAAAGTTACCTTAATATTCCAGCAATAATTACTGCTGCTGAAATAACCAATGCTGTAGCTATCCATCCGGGTTATGGCTTCCTTGCTGAAAATGCTGACTTTGCCGAACAAGTTGAAGATTCAGGTTTTGCCTTTATCGGTCCAACAGCGGAAAGTATCCGTATTATGGGTGATAAAGTTGCGGCCATTCGCGCAATGAAATCAGCTGGCGTACCCTGCGTACCTGGCTCAGATGGACCATTAAATAACGATAACGTGGCCAACAAAGCCCATGCTAAACGCATTGGTTATCCTGTTATCATTAAAGCGGCTGGCGGTGGTGGTGGTCGTGGTATGCGCGTTGTGCGCAAAGAAGAAGAATTAGTAGAGTCGATTGCGTTAACCAAAAAAGAAGCGGGTACTATTTTTAAAAATGATATGGTTTACATGGAGAAATTCCTTGAAAATCCACGTCATGTTGAAATTCAAATCATTGCGGATGGCCAAGGTAGTGCAATTCACTTAGGTGAGCGTGACTGTTCAATGCAACGACGCCATCAAAAAGTAGTTGAAGAAGCGCCTGCTCCGGGTATCACACCAGAAATGCGTGCCAAAATTGGTGACCGTTGCTGCAATGCTTGTCTCGAGATTAACTATCGCGGTGCTGGTACCTTTGAGTTTTTATATGAAAATGGTGAATTCTACTTTATTGAAATGAATACACGTATTCAGGTTGAGCATCCTGTGACCGAAATGATCACTGGTGTTGATTTGATCAAAGAACAATTGCGTATTGCTGCTGGTCAACCGTTATCTTATACCCAAGAAGATATCAAGATATCAGGTCACTCAATAGAGTGTCGCATCAATGCAGAAGATCCTCGTACTTTTATCCCTTCTCCGGGTAAAATTACTCGTTTCCACTCACCGGGTGGTTTAGGTGTTCGTTGGGATTCTCATATTTACGCAGATTACTCAGTTCCTCCGCATTATGACTCTATGATTGGTAAATTAATCACTTGGGGTGATAACCGAGATGTAGCCATTGCACGTATGCGCAACGCTCTATCAGAGTTAGTTATTGATGGTATTAAAACCAACATTGCTTTGCATCAAGAGATTTTAAGTGATCAAGGCTTTATTAATGGTGGCGCTAACATCCACTATTTAGAGCACAAGTTAGCTGAACTTGATTAACCTTTAAGGGTAGGGTACTAAACGTCCATTAAAGCTCTGCAAATGCAGAGCTTTTTTACTCCTGCATCGTAAATTCCCTCAGACTATACCCGTTAATTGATTGCACTATTAACTTGGTAATCTTCTTGGTAGCCAACACCACCCATACCCTGTAAGCCATTTCATTTCCTAAAGTGACTAGCGCATTAAAAAAGTTAAGCTCAGAGCTACAAAAATAAATTTTTTTGCCTAGGAATTGATGTGAATACAAAAAACAACAACAAATTAACATTTGCTGACAACATGATGTAACTGAATTGAATAAAATCTATTCACTAGCGAATAGTAAGGTATCTCATGTTAGAAAATAAAAAACAAAATAATGACCAGAGCTCTGTTGCTACTTGTTGTACTGACAAAAGACAGAATAAATATAGTAAAGATTGTATGTGGGATAAACTCAATTTCAGTCAGCAATATGCGGTTTGTTGTTTAGGTCAATTTGGTTACCAACTCACTTATGTTCGCTCAATTGCGGGTCATAATCTAGCCGTGTTAAAATACAAAAAAAAGATTGCTACCGTGAATTCTGTAGGAGATATTAATATCAATCCATCAATCAAGTGTCGATAGTTATATAGCCGTTACCAATCAAGATGCATGTTTCATTGTGAAGTGGCATAGTTAATTTGGCCACCTACTTAGAGGTTCTATCATGCACCTCATCAGTGTTTAAATTATTTATTTCTGTTTGTATTTAGAATCATATTTTACTGGTTGATGGATAACCAAAATTAAAAAATCCACTAAAGTTTACAAAAACTCAAGGTGCGAAATAACCATATTATAGGCATAAAAAATCCCGAAAACTTTACAGTAATGTTTCGGGATTTCAATGTAAACTTTATAAAGGTGTATGTATTTATTGAGTTATTTATTAAAACTTAACAAAATATAGTCTCTGGTAACTTTTGAATTAAACGTGATCTAAAACGG
>JBAHZW010000099.1:0-5217 GCA_037132835.1 Colwellia sp.
TGATGTTAGCGCTTGATGTCAAAGATATAAGTGAAGTGCAGAGTTTTTCAATAGAACGAGCTTAATGGTAATAGCACAAAGTCAAAATACGAGCTTGTTGTGCATACCCTAGGATTTTGTAAGACAGCTTCGTGCGCATTGCTGACATAAAGTCTTCCCGAATGTTAAGGTCAACTGTCCGATCATATAGCGGACATACTTCCGCACTCAAATTTTCATTGTTGAGAAGTAAGTGCAACAATTTTATGAATCATATAGAATAATAGATAAGATTATTAAAGACTGTATTGTTTTTATAAATATCAATCATCACTAGATTTTGAAGTGATAATGGAGTTCATTATGGCTAGCGGAAAATTATTAAGGTTACTTGTGCAATCAGGTGCTTCTGGCGATCCTAGTGCTTTTCGAAGTGCTACAGAGCAACTGATAAAAGAAGAGCGAGCTAAACAACATAACCTCCTAGCAAATGACTTAGAACGTATTCTTTATGGGGAACGAAGCTCATCAAATTCTCCTACAGCTCTTGTGCATCAAATATTGCCTGAAGCGCCAATGGATAAAGAAAGCGGTGTTTCCTTAATCGATATCAAACAAGCAAATAGATCTGTTGAAGAGTTGGTTCTTGAGAAAAACACACTGGAAGTTATTGAAAATGTATTAGAGGAGTACCGTCGAGAAGATCTTCTGAGAAGTTACGGTATGATGCCAGCTGAGAAAATCTTATTTTTTGGTCCTCCTGGGTGTGGAAAAACATTAACAGCAGAAGCAATGGCATATGAATTAGACCGTCCAATTGCAATAGTTCGTTTGGACTCTTTGGTTTCTTCATTCCTTGGCGAAACTGCAACGAACTTACGAAAAGTGTTTGATTTTATAGCTAAACATAAATTGGTGGTGTTATTTGATGAATTCGATGCTTTAGGTAAAGAAAGAGATGATGGCTCTGAACACGGAGAGTTAAGAAGGGTTGTTAACGCAGTACTTCAGATGATGGATTCGTATGAAGGAAAAAGTATTATAGTTGCAGCAACCAATCACGAACAAATTTTAGATAGCGCTATTTGGCGTAGATTTGATGAGATAGTTGAATTTCCATTACTTAATAAAGATCAGCTTCAGCATTTATTGCAATTGAAGTTACGCGGTGTAAGGCGTGAGTTTGATCTAGACACTTATGAACTGCATGATATATTTGATGGTAAATCACCCGCTATTATTGAGCGAATAATTCGTCGAGCAGTAAAGCGTATGATATTACAACAAAAAGAATTTTTATCTTTAAGAATGCTTAAGCATTCATCTGATCTAGAGAGTAGAGTTTCACAATAATAAAAAGTAAAGGAATGTTGTATGGCAGGAGCTTATCCCCACCTATCGTTTTCAAAAGAGTTACCCTTAAAGCCAAGACGTTTGAGAAATGGATTTGGGTCAAATATCAAATGCAATAACCCAAAAGCACATGGTAAAAAACTCCAAGATCAAGTTGTTGCATTTCAAGAGACTTTAGCTTCGCAATTTGGTGGTGATCCGTCTCGTAATTTAATAAGAATTAAACTTTCTGAGAAGATAAACTTTGAAGATATTAGTAAACATGGCATAACAATTTTAGGGCAAGAAGATGAATTATTATATTTAGCCTTCGCCGATGAGCAGCAGCTGAATGAGTTCAATAGCCGCTTAGCTAAATTGGTCGATGGAGAGTCGGTCACATACCCTAATTTATTATATGCGATTGATAAAATAGACGTTTGGTCAGCAGATGATCGAAAAAGCTGGGCTGTTGAACAATTTGGTTTGCCAAATGATGAACTTTTTCGGCTAGATGTTGAATTGTGGCCAATTGGTGATCATAACAGCGCACAACGAATTAAGCTGCTTGATGACTTTAGAGGATGGCTAGAAGAGTTAAACATACAGCGTCTAGATGAAGTGAATCGCGACAGTTTAGTGATGTATCGAGTAGAAGTTACAAAACTTCAGGCTGCGTACTTTTTTAATCACAAAGATGTAAGATTAGTCGATTTACCACCTCGTACTGGGCTTGAACATTCTCAATTGAATATTGACGTTAACCAGTTACCGGGCAAACTTAATGAATTACCTGAAACAGCAAGTTTAATTTGCATTTTAGATAGTGGCATTAATGCTAATCATATTTTGTTGCAAGGCGCGGTTGGTGATGCACAGAGTTTTATTGATGGGGAAGATGAAACGGACAAAGTTGGTCACGGTACTGCTGTAGCTGGCATAGCTTTATTTGGTGATATTGAAGAAAGAATTGATGCTAATGAATGGGTGAGAGAGTTACAAATTTTAAGTGGTAAAGTTCTTTCTGAAGATCAAGATGGCAATACAGTATTTGATGAAAAAACCATAGAGTCTACCTTAGTTGAAGCTATAACATATTTTCATGAAAACTATAATTGTAAGATATTCAACTTGTCTTTAGGTAATTTGAATGCCCCCTATGAGAAAACACATATTTCAGGGATAGCGGTTACATTAGATGAATTAGCACGTGATTTAGATATATTTATTGTTGTTTCCGCAGGAAATTATAATGGCTCTGACGCTGTAAATAATTGGCGTGCAGATTACCCTAATTATTTATTAACGGATGACGCAGCAATAATTGACCCCGCACCTGCGGCAAATGTTTTGACGGTAGGTTCATTTGCTAAACATACCATGACATTTACCGAAAGGCGGTATGGGCAGCAAGGCGAAATTAATCAGTTACATGTTGCAAATGAAAAGCAAATATCACCATTTTCGCGAAATACGCCAAAAGTTAAAGGTGCCTTAAAGCCTGAACTTGTTGCCCACGGAGGGAATTTTGCGATAAGTATTAACCCTCATAATCCTTGGAATTATGTGAATAAAGGGTTAGGCGTAATAACACTTAATCACAGGCCACAAGGTAATTCTATTTTAAGCGAATTTTCAGGAACAAGTTTTTCTGCCCCATATATTGCTCATTTAGCAGGACGGTTGTTAAATAATTACCCAGAAGCCTCAGCAAATCTATTGCGCGCCCTACTTGTAAACCACGCTAATATGCCTCTAGAAATAGCATCAACGTTTGCTGATAAAACTGAGAGTCGTAGAGTAGCAGGCTATGGTATTGTAGATGAGGATAGTTTGTTTAGGTCTTCTGAGGAACATGTTGTACTGATTACTGAAGAAAAAATCGAGAATGACAAGCATCAATTCTTTGAGTTACCAATACCAGATGACTATTTCAGAAAAGGTAAAGCGGCAAGAACTATTTCGGTATCACTTGCTTACCATTCGTCGGTTCGTTCAACACGGTTAGAATATCTAGCCACAAAAATGAAATTTCATTTAGTTAATGCTGGGTCTTTAGATGAAGTTTCAGCTTCTTTTAATAATGAGAATAAGAAGACAGTGGACTCAATTCCAGAGAGCGATGGAACTAAAAGGGATATTACTCAAGATATTAGAAGTAGAGGGACGTTACAGTCTAGCACTTGGAGTTTCAATCAGTTCAATATGCCTCGTAAATTGTTTTTGGTCGTAACTAGGCAAGATCAACCTTGGGCGACAGAACAAGTGAATGAATTTGAAAGTTATGCTTTGGCTGTATCTATTACAGATAGGGAAAATGAGGAAGCTAGGCTATATGAGAAAATTTCTCAACAGCTTCAGGCTAGAGAGCAAGCGAAACAACGTGCAAAGGTAAATTAGGGCGAACTAATTATTCATCTAAACCTTTATAATTACAATGTATTGTGATTTAGTTATTAGTTGATTTATTGCTCGTGTCACGTTTGTTTTTTGTTAATGCACATGTTTTCTATGGCTAACTGGGACAGTTAGCGAGATAGAAATATACTTATAATGTCAGCTATCCTTGAAGAAAGTGAACATAAAAGTGAAGTCTATTGCTCTAATAACTAGGACGGCTTAGTGGTAGAAGCGTCCTTACTTCCTGAATCATTTGCGATTTAAATATCTATAGTTTCAGATAGCTCAAGTGCGTCATCGACTTCTATACCAAGGTAACGAACTGTGCTTTCTAGCTTTGTATGACCAAGCAATATTTGAACAGCTCTTAGGTTTTTAGTTTTTTTATAAATTAAAGTTGCTTTAGTACGCCTCATTGAATGAGTGCCATATGATGTTACATCCAAGCCAATACTAGCAACCCACCTTTTGACAATTCTTGCATATTGCCGAGTCGATAAGTGGAAATGCTCTTTTACTCTACTTCCAAATAAATAATCACTAGAACGGAGTGATTTAAATGAGATCCATTTTTGCAATGCTACTCTAGTTTTTTTTGTTATTTCAAATTGAACAGGAGTTCCTGTTTTTTGTTGAATTAACATTGCTCGCGATTGAACTGTTGAGCCATGAGCAATATCTCGAACCTTCAGTTTTATAAAATCACAGGCTCTAAGTTTACAATCAAGTGCTAGGTTGAACATTGTTAATTCTCGCAGATTATGATTGATGTCTAATCTCGTGCGAATAGACCAAATTTCCTCTAGTTTAAGAGGCAACTTTTGTCCAACAAGTTTACCTTTATTCCAGCTCGGCTTGGGTTGATAAAGTACAATGTTATACATAATTATATTCCTTTTTTTAAGCGAACTATAATTATGAAACTATCTTAATAATATTATCTATTGGAGGCAGCCATGAACGATGAACCTGACTGGATTAATCCTGCTAATGACCGTAAGACACCATACACTGATGAAGAACTAGAGTTGTTTGTTGATGGTTTTATTGAAGGCTTTGAAGCTGAATGGGACGAGTTAAAATTTAATTTAGGTGAATCAATGGCTCGTCAAAGAATAAAAGATGGCTTCATCGCCAAAGATGAAAATAATTTACTTAATATCGAACCAGATGGTGAAGTTCATTAGATGTCGAATAGTGCCTTAGCTGACATTAGCCACTGGTTATTCTTTAGGTCAACTGATAGCCAAAAGCAGACATAAATCTTTTGTGAATACGATCAAATACAAGGTGACTCTAACCAAAGTTTACTGATTGTTTGTGGGACTGGTTTAAGCTCATTATTAGCGCTTAATGAAACTATTGATATTCGTTATTGCCAACATCATTTTGTGTTTTGCCGAAGTGTTAGCTGAATGCACGTAGATAGTGGGCGGTGCAAAGCCTTGGGTAAAAACAACCTCTTCAATCCAAAGTAATACGTCGTAACCTGTACCATGTTCATCA
>JBAHZW010000095.1:0-14857 GCA_037132835.1 Colwellia sp.
GAATCTTTATAACATATTGTTTGATAGGGAACTTTAGATGTACCTAAAATTAACAAGCTCATATTATTTGGAAGAGATACTTTTGTGTTTGTAGACACAGAATTTTTGGCGAAAGCAATGATTTGACTTGGAAGAGCATTATTTCCAGTAAGAAGATCTAAAGAAGCTTCAGGAGATAAGTAATAATCAGTACCAAATTTTTCTTCAAGGTATTGACCTATGAAAGACCAAATTGACTCAAACCATAAGGCAGATTCTCCAGCATTGTCCGCCAATAAATCAGCATCTAATAAATACCAGCTTCTAATGATTTTTTTTAGATATCCATTCTTAGTTAACAATGAACGCTCTTTTGGAGTGATTGAGCTGGAATTGAGTATATTGCCTATTGCAGCACTACCTGCATTGGCTAAAGCTTCAGCTAGCTTTTCATGAGTCGTAATCGCCATACCAAACGCCTATTATTATATCATCTACTAATACTTTATATCCTAGCACCTTCGTCAATCAGAAACTAGTAATTACAAACCTATTAAACTAGTTTTTACGATCTTTGAAAGCTAGTAATTATGAACTTATAAAATTAGTAGTTACGAACCTGAGCACTAGAAGATAGCTAATATTGGTAAATCAAAAGTACATTCACTATTGGCGGGTGCAAACTATTGGCAGCGTTTTTGTCTAGTTTTCAATGATTTTGAGGTTTAATACCATTAATTCCACTAAGTTTCTTCCCACTCAGCGAGATTTAAAAGACTTAGAGGCAAGGCATTGATTGAAGAGAATGCCTCCTAATAAGCATTCAGGTTGCGAATATAGAATAAAGCTATTGCCAGCTCAGTCTAGCGAGCAATGCTTTGTAATACTTCAATATCTACCAAGTTAACGACGGTAGATTTTATCTCAACCATGTGTTCACTGGTGACTAATAAACCTTCTGTATTTAATTCAATATAGCCTTGCTCACGAAGGGCAGCAATTAAGGTCGACTGGGCTCTTTTGTCAATAAACTCTGGCGCATTAATATTATTTAATACGGATAGTCGTTTGGCAATTGCCACGACTTTGGTCTCTAAATCACGCTTACTAATGGGTGCTAAACGACTAACGAGCGAGGTAACAATCGCGAGACGTTGTAGACTTTCATCAATACACTCTGCCATGGCGTGTGCTTGGCTCTGTAACTGAGTATTGTCAGTAAAGGACCAAAAACCAGCCTTACTTTGCTTAGTGATACCCATATCTTTCAATACGGTGAGAATTTGTAATGTTTGCTGCTTAACTTGCGTTGCGTCTTGATAAAGGTATAAATCTTCCTTGAGCAATGCGGTTAAGGCTTGCACCTTTGTTACTAATTCGTCTTGATTTATTCTGTTATGCTTATCAAGTAAGCGACAAACTAAGGCGGGTATCACATAGGTGTGCAAAATATTATTGCGATAATAGCGCATCTCTAATTTAGCGGTTTCAGAAAGGGAAACTAAGCTACCAAAGCTATCTTCGGTGATGGTTACCTTATTAAGCGAAATAACATGAGCCAAGAGTTCTTCACCCGTTTCATTGGGTATAGTCAGTTGTTTACTAAACGGCGCTTGGCGTTGTAAATTTAGGAAGAAATCGAGCTGTGTTTCTAACTCAAGTTTAGATAAGGCTTTATTTTTACTGGCATGTAAGATCAAGGCAATTAGCGCGACACCGTTTAATGCGACGCACTTGTTGATGTTTTCCATTACTTTTTCTGCGAGTTCATTCGCTGTAGGTGTTAACCATGTTGGTTTTTGTGGATCTATTGGGTCAATAGACGCCTTCCAGTTAGGTACTTTTTTATTTAAAAACTCGTTAATGTTCATTGGCTCACCAAAATTTACATAGCCATTACCGTAGTTACGTAAACTTTTTAAGGCTTTAAGTACGCCAAACATGGATTCACTTTTTTTCTCACTACCGCTTAATTCTTTATGGTAAGTACCTACTTCCATGACATGTTCATAACCTAAATATACCGGCACTAAGGTCAGGGGTCTGTCGATACCTCGCAGTAAACTTTGAATGCTCATGGCGAGCATCCCCGTTTTGGGTGCTAATAATCTACCCGTACGACTACGACCACCTTCGGTATAGTATTTAACACTATAACCTCGCTCAAAAAGTAGCCCTAAATATTCACGGAAAATTGTGGAGTATAAACGGTTGCCACCAAAGCTACGTCGAATAAAAAAAGCACCGCCTTTTCTAAAAATAGTGCCTGCTGGCCAAAAGTTCAGGTTAATACCTGCGGCAATGCGTGGCATCACTAAACCTTCTTGTAATAACACGTAAGAAAGTAATAAATAATCCATGTGGCTACGGTGGCATGGTACATAAATTATTTCATGACCATCTTGTGCTAACTTTCGTAACACCTTAGCATTATTAACGTTAATGGCACTGTATAAGCGTGCCCATAACCAGTGTAAAATAATTTCACCAAAACGCACCCATGAAACACTGTAATCGCCAGCCACTTCATTCATGATGGCTAGCGCTTGTTTTTTAATTTCATCTTCAGATACTTTTTTACTTTTTGCTTCATCGCTAATCATGCGTTTAATTGAAGGGTTAGCAAATAAAGCGGTAAACATTTGCTTGCGGTGCATTAGCCTAGGACCTTTGGTCGCAATAGTTTGACGATGAAAATGAAAACGAGCGACCCGTAAAAACTTATGAGTGGCGGTTTTATCACTACCGTGATGATCTGAGATCTGACGAAGTGAGAGCGCTTCGCTAAAGCGTACCAAGGTATCGCGACCTAAAAATAACACGATGAAAAGTTTTCGTAACCAGCTGGGTGACTCTTGATCTGTTATTAGGCTACCTATATTGAGATTTCTACGCTCTTTGGTGGGTGTTTTCCCCCAAACCAAGTTAGCAGGGATCACTTTTGCCGCAAGATCTTTGTCAAGCATGTGCTGATGTAAAAGCGCTAAACCTTGCGTTGATGCGGTTGTTTTTCCTGCTTTTCGCCATGAAAAAATAGGGGTAGGTTTGGCCAGACAGATGGTTCGGTTATAAGCCGTTCCCTGTATGGTTACTGTGCCAAGTGGATCGGGTAGCTTTTGTTTTTTACAAGCGCGTTGTAACGTCAGCAGATCAGAGGCCGATTGATGAAGTACAATATAAAAAATGGGTTGCTTTGGCTGTTCAGAAATACTTTGACTATCCGTGATGATTTTACAGCGCACCAGTAATTTAAGAGGAAATTTTAAGAAAAAATAGAAAAAAGAACGTAAGGCTAACATATTGTTTTGCTCGAATTAGTCATGAACTGCTATTTGAAAGAATTTTAGCACCATTCGTTAAAATTGTCTTGGTTTGTCAGTAAAGAGATAGCACACTAAGGAATCGAATTCGAATACTTTAAATGAGTGGAGCTATCATTGAAAAAAATTGCCGTATTTGTTGATGTACAAAACATTTATTATACCACTAGAGATACCTTTGCTAAGCAATTTAATTACCGTCTATTATGGCAAGAAATTATGGCGCAGGGCGACATTATTATCGCCAATGCTTATGCTATTCAACGCAGTGATGACCAGCAGCATAAATTTCAAAAAGCACTAAAACATATTGGTTTTGACGTTAAGCTCAAACCTTATATTCAGCGTCGAGATGGCTCAGCTAAAGGTGATTGGGATGTGGGTATTACCATTGACATTATGGAGGCTGCCGCTGAAGTGGATACGGTTATATTACTCTCAGGCGATGGTGATTTTGATTTATTGCTGCGTAAAGTACGTGAAAAATACGGTGTAACAACCGAGGTTTATAGTGTAGAAAATTTGACGGCAAAATCTTTGATTGAGGCGACAGATATCCACCATAAAATAACACCAAGCTTATTGTTATAACTTAGCTTAAAGCACGACGTTTTCTTTAGCTAAGCGTCTTTGCCTGTACAGTAAATAGGCGGAGAGTAACAGCGCAATAACAAATAATGCTAGGCTGGCAAGTAACTCATTTTCAGCCCCTAAACTTAGGCCGCTGCCAGCCAGTGAAAAAATAACCATTTGTGGAATAAAGCCGACAAATGAACCGCTTACATAAGCGGACATTGATACCTTACTCACACCAGCGATAATATTTGTTAAAAAATTACTCCCCAAAGGAAGTAAGCGAATAATAACCGCCTTCAAGAAGGTTTGTTCGCTAAGAAACTGGGATATTTTTGCCAGTTTACTTGGGTATTTTTGTGTGATTTTTTCACTGAATAAGTAACGCGCGACACTGAAGGTAATGAGGCAGCCTAAGGTTGTTGCTACTGTGGCAATGACCATGCCAGTGAAAGCGCCTAAGTGAATACCCGCCACTAAAGCGGCAATTTGTCTGGGTAAGGCAATACTGGTTGCGATGGATAAAAAAACAAACAGTAACAAGGCACTAAAATAGGGTGAACTCGCGTGTTGTTGCCCGTTAATTTTTTCAACGAGCTTGAGTGTCCATTCGCTTAAATTAAAGCCACTTCCCTCTGCTGTATGTGCAAGCGCTGGAGTATGTACTAGCCATTGGTTTAACCCTATCAAGATGATAAATAGGATGATAAGGAGTGCCAACACTTTAGTGGTATATGCATGAGAGACAAAGCGCGATAATTTTAACAGCATGGTGACACCAAGTTGAGTGATTTTTCAGTAATGTCTGCGCGGGCTAGTCATGTTTCACTTGCTCAAACTCGTCAGCAGTGAGCAACTTACCTTCCTTGCCTAAAGTGTATTCGATCGCCACGAAATCCAGCACTTTGATTTGAGCAAGCAGATTACCAGCAAGCTAGCAAAGTAGGTAAAGTAGGTAAAGTGCCCTATGATTAGGTGCGTTTAAATAAATACACCTTTTTTACCTCAATCAACTGCTCTTTATTCGCGCCGCTAGTATAACTTAATTTACCTTCTAACATCAGCTCATCGCCTACATTGCCATGGTCTGTTAAATTTTGTGCTTGTTGCCCCCACACTTGAATGCTGCGCTCTATTGTTATGGTTTGCCATGCCTGTTTATCGACATTATATATATGTTGGTGAATAACAATATTGGCTTGGCAGAGGCGCTTATTATGTTCAGTTAACATTAGCTTTGGCGCTGATATTAACTGGGCGCTACATTGTATTTGATTAATCGCCTGCGTATAACCTTTGTTAAATCGCTGGACAAAGTTGGCGTGCACAATACCTTGATGGGGCGCTGTATTGCTGTCTGTGGTGGGCTTAATATTACTTAAGTAACCATGCAGTAAAATAATATCACCTTTATTGGCGTGCAGTAATGCTCGCTCTACGAGTTCACCTTCTACCTTTACATGGTGATAACTTGTCCATTCTTTATTTTTATTGGTACTTTTGTCTAACCATTTTGTTGACGTAGCTAAAACAATTTCAGTGACGGCTGTGACAGGGTTGGCCCGATAGCGAATATCTGGCGTAGCGACTAAATTACCCAATAAAGTCACAGTACAAAGCTGTGGACTTGGTGCTTGGGGGTGATTATTTATAGTATCAGATAATGGCAAATTGGCTTCCTATTGTGTTTAATACTCACCCTATTAATTATGTGTTCATTTCTACTTGTTAAAACCACCCATTACCTTGTTATTTATTTAGTAATTAGAGCAATGAGTATTAAAATAAATGCCTTATACTTGGCCATTTTCCCTATGGTTAAAGTAGACCACCTAATTAGCGGAATGGGTATGATTAAGTCAAATTGATGAGTAAATATAAAATAAATAGCGTGTATGCATTTTAATATGATTGCAATGATCTTGTTAAGACTTATTGAATAAAAATCTGCCTTAAAATAGCATTAAATTGATTTTATCCCTAATTAACTGTCTTTTTATCTCGTTAGTAACAGACAACGAAAGCGATGGCTTTTATAATGAAAGCAATATTGTATATTCACCCCCAGAATCAACCCCCAAAATACTTGTCTGATAAATAGAGTATTAGGCCGTAGATAGGAAACTAATGAGTCTCAAGATTTTCAACAATTTACCTGCCAGTGAAAAAATCATTAGCGATAAGTTAAGCTATATTGCCTTAGGTTACGTCGATAGCGTTGATAGTGAATATGCAAAGCGGCTAGCCAAAAAGTGGCAGTTTCATTACTTAGGTGATGTGGCTGCTGCGAGTAAACAGCCACAACTTGAATTTATATTGCAAATGCATCATCACTCACTTGAACTTTGTAAATTAGATGAGCCAAAATTGGGCGCGATAAAAGTGGATTTTGTTGAAGGTGCCGTTGCTCATCGACGTAAGTTTGGTGGTGGTCGTGGTCAAGATATTGCTAAGGCCGTGGGCTTAAAACATGGTTTTACTCCTCATGTATTAGACGCTACTGCGGGTTTAGGGAGAGATGCCTTTGTTTTGGCAAGCTTAGGTTGCCAATTAACCTTAATGGAACGTATGCCTGTTGTTGCGGCCTTACTTGATGATGGTATTGAACGCGCCAAACTTAACAGTGACGTTGGCGATATTGCACAAAACATGCAACTTATTCACGCCTCATCAATTGAAAGTATGAACCTCGCTAGCGCCCCTGATGTGGTCTATCTTGATCCCATGTTTCCACACCGTGAAAAGTCTGCCGCGATAAAAAAAGAAATGCGTATTTTTCAGTCTTTGGTAGGAGAGGATCTTGATGCTGATGGCTTACTGGCACCAGCACTTGCCTTAGCTAAATATCGTGTTGTGGTAAAAAGACCGAGTTATGCTCCACCACTGGCGGATAAAAAACCGTCTATGAGTATTAACATGAAAAAAAATCGCTTTGATGTCTATGTTAAACAAGGCATTCCAAAAATAAGTCGGTGATTTTTTATTTTGTCGCTGTTAAGTGACCTGCTAAGATCCTGAAACTATATGTTGACATAAAAAGTAAGCATAGTATGACAAAAAAATATGCGAGTAACCTAAAAGACAAAGTCAATGTTTTTTCTAGGAATGGTGTTCACTCTCAAATACCGATATGATTACGCTCAATGGCGCTAGCCTCACTTGCACGCGAGTGAAAAAGAGCATGAATATCGAAAGATAGTAATCCTTCTACAATTTAAATTTTTAAATATAACCTGGCTTGAGAGATCAGCCGTAATCGCGTGCGGTAATGATTGATAGCAGTAATGCCTCAAGCATATGGATATGTTTATGAAAAATTTAAAAAATCTAGTTCACTCTATTCACTCTGAATTAAAAGAATCACTTTAAAAATCGCTGAGTGGGAAGAAACTTAGTGAAATTGGTATAAGAATCTGTTTTAAAAAATAAATATAGATTTTTCTTGAGTGATACACCTACTTTTACCAAGCGACATCGTCGTCTGTTATTCAACTCAATGAGGCTCCTAAAGGCCAGAAGGAGACATTAGTCATTCGACTAGACTCGAAATCACGAGCCTCTGTTTGTCCATAACCCCACCGAATTGATTGATCCTATTTTTACTGTTGATATTTGCGTGTGCTTCTTATGTTTTTGTACACTCCAATCATTGCCCAAAAAAGCGCAATGGCACCGAAAGCAAACAGCATGTCGCCAGGTACTCTGCCCCATACCATGGCTTCCATAAATGGGCTGTGTATGAATTCAGCAGAGCGGACATAATGATAGCCATGAATGGTGGCATTATAGGTCTGCCAAATGCCTGCTGGCAGTAGAGCAAAGATAATCATAAACACAAGGCCAATATTAAAATTCCAGAAGGCTATATTCATCCAGCGATCATTCCACTGAAAGTTTGCTGTCATACCTCGTAAACAAAATAATAAAAGCCCTATGCCTAGCATTCCATAAACACCAAACATCGCACCATGGGCGTGAGCTGCTGTAGTGTTCAAACCCTGCATGTAGTACAGCGCCAAAGGGGTGTTGATTAAAAAACCAAGCAAGCCCGCGCCGACGAGGTTCCAGAACGACACTGCTGCAAAGAATTTTAGGGGCCATTGGTAAAAGTGAATCCACTCAGCTTTGCTTTCTATTTTTGAGTGGTTATAAGCTTCGAAACCAATGACGACTAAAGGCACCACTTCAAGTGCAGACATAACGCCACCGAGTGCGATAATTGAAATAGGCGTGCCGCTCCAATACAAATGATGGAAGGTGCCTAGCACACCTCCAGCAAGAAACACGATAGTGGCAAATAAAACTGAGATAGTGGCGGTCGAACTGCGTAACAATCCCATATTCACAAATAATATAGCGATAATCGTGGTCGCGAATACCTCAAAAACTCCTTCAACCCAAAGGTGAACAACCCACCAACGCCAATACTCTGCGATACTTAAGTGAGTATGCTGTCCCCAGTTGAGCCCTGCACCGTAGAGTAGCCCAATTGCCATAGAGGACAAGAGCAATAATATAATAAGTGACTTGTTTTTTCCTGATTTTAGGGCTGGCATAAGCGCCCTAAGCATAAGTACTACCCAAAGCAGTAGTCCTACAAATAAAAATATCTGCCAGAATCGGCCCAGATCTACGTATTCATAACCCTGATGGCCAAACCAAAAATTCATGGTTAGATTAGTAAAAAATTGATTAATTCCAAGCCATTCGCCAGCAAAAGAACCAACAACAATGGTCAATAAGCAGATGAAAAGGAAGTTAACACCAAAGCGTTGAAATTTCGGCTCGTGCCCAGAAATTAGCGGTGCAACATAAAGGCCAGTTGCCAGCCAAGCTGTAGCGATCCAGAACACAGCCAACTGGGTGTGCCAAGTTCTTGTTACGCTGTAGGGTAGATATTCAGCCAATGGAAAACCATAAAAATCTTGCCCTTCTATGGAATAATGCGCGGTTATAGTACCAAGTATAATTTGTAATCCAAAAAGGGCTAGTACTGTCCAGAAGTATTTCTCCGTGGCTTTCATGGAAGGTGTCAGATCCGCTCCAATCAGCATATTAGATTTTGCAACGCCCCCTTCAGGTTCAAGGTCATCACGCCAAATATCGTGTTGCTGTGCATAATACCAAACCAGTGCACCGGTAGCGGCCAGTAAAAGAACAATGCTGATTAACGTCCAGATTAAAAGGCTCGGTGGTGGTGTGTTACCCACCAGTGGATCGTAAGGCCAGTTACTGGTGTATGAAATTGTATCGCCGGGTCTGAGGGTGACAGCGCTCCAGCTAGTCCAAAAGATAAAAGCATTAAGCGCATGCATGTCTTTATCATTGATTGTCACTGATTGTGAGAAAGCATATTGCTCACGGATACTACGTGATTCATCGGAATCGATGGCCTGAAAAACGGTAGAATAATGCGCTGAAACCGTTTTAATGGCTTCGTGCCTATCTTTTGACAGTGTTAGTGTGTCGCTAGAGCTGTCCCAGGTGTTTTTTCTAATGCCTAGGCGTAAATATACTTTTAGACTTTCTTGCTGGCCCTCATCTAAATCCGAAAACGACTTGTTATGTTCGGATTTCGCCATGATCTCCAGTAGCGCAACAGCTTCACGGTGTAGCCAGTCGGCACTCCAGTCAGGAGCAAGATAGCTACCATGCCCCCAGATAGAGCCCTTTTGCATACCACCTAATGACTGCCAAACGTTTTGGCCTCGTTGAATATCTTGGAGAGAGAAAACTGGTTCGCCAAGATCTGTGACAACTCTTTCGGGCATTGGAGGTGCCATTTGGTAAATTTCTCTACCAAAAAAGAGTAAAATGCTGAAACTTATTACTGTAGATAATGCCAATATTTTCCACAGCCTGCTGGTCCGAAAAATAAGATTATATTTTTTCATAGCTCTAACCTGATCCTTTAGTTATTTTTTAGGCGTATCCGTCCATAATCTGTACACTATACTACTAATTTTGTGATTACCATTTAAATATTGTTTAATAAATCACCACTACACACAAATGTCCGGATAAACAATTAGCAATTTATATTCATTTGTTTCACTCAATTTCTGTCTGGCTTTACTCATGTTAATTTCCAAATTGATAAATTTTGCGGCTAGCTTACAGTTTTACATTATTAGATGGGATAAATTGAACGCGTTTTATCAATACACTCGCGAACAGATCAATTAATATTATTTATATTGCGTAATATATCGACAATTCTATTAGTTCTATTAAAATCAGAGCGAGGAAAAGTATCTCAGTGAAAAGTACATTAACGCAACCTAAATTAGGTTTGATAAAGGATCTTAGGCATCAAGAGCAAAAGACAATCAAGCAATCCCCATAGCACCGAATTGAATTCCCGCGGTTTCTTCATTGTGAGCCTTTCAGACATCAGCCTTGTGATGATGAGCTGTTGATAGGTTTTGTGCATCGGCTGATATCTAAAAACCTTAACAAAGCCGTCCTAATTATTAGAGCAATCAACTCTATTTTTATGTCAACTATCTTCAGGGATAGTATGCTCTTAAATTAAAATTTAAACTCCAAAGCAACTCTTCAGGGGAAATTAAAAGAGATAATACAATATCAACGGCTACTAGCTTTTAAAGTGGATAATTTGATTTTTCAGCCGTCAATATATTCACAGCTAAGGCAACTTTTTGAGTGAAGTTTTTTCCAAAAAGGGGGGTAATATATATTTTCTCCTGCGATAACGAATCCAGAAATCAATTAAGTTCCCCCCCTGATAAAACAACTAGTGGTAGAATTACTAATGGGTTTGATTTTCATGCCTACGCAGTATACTCAGGAACGCTTATAAAGCGTCATCTTCGAAGTCTCTAATCGAAGATCCATTGCGCTTTAGAAACTGGATCCACCACGGGGATGACGATCCTGAGCCAAGTGCATAGGCATAGGCATGTTGATTTTTAGGTTATCAGTTTGGACAAGAAAAAATAACAGTGTCAAAACGAACATTATTAAACATATTCGTCGAATAACGCAGCTTTATGAGCAAAAAAAGCATCGACCAAATTGGAAGATGCTTCTTGATGATTATCGACAACGTTGGGTTACATGGGCTTATTCAGACAAATCGCCGTCGATAATTAATTTTGATAGTTAATCAGTAAAATTAAGATTGTTTCTTAAATCGACGTAATGCTAAACCAATCATGCCCAATGCGAATATTGCAAGTGTTGATGGCTCGGGTACAGTTTGTATATTTAATTCCCAAGTGTCAAATGATGTAGCATCACCACCCCAATGGTCTATTGCAGTAAGAGACCACTCGCCTGCACTACTTATCCCGAAAAAAGTATCTGTAAGTGATGCCCCGCCAGTCGAAGAGTCTGCTGTCGAATAGGAACCAGGCGCTAATAAAGAAATATTCAAAGATACAGCATTGAGTAAATCTGTTCCTGTATCACTAAAAGTGTAATCGCCTATCAAATCAGTGTGCATCCCTAACTGATAAGGGTGAGACGGGTCACTATATAATAAATTAGTTGATGCACCATTAGGCCCTGACAACGTAAATATCACATCCCCAAAATACGTTAGATTTAAACCAAATAACGTTACACTTAAGCTCTCAATAACTTCATTATCTGAAATATAAACACTACTAGTTATGCCTGTTAAGTCGTTATCAGGTACCGCTCCACCTAAGCCGACACTTGTGATTAATCCAGCATTAGCAAAACCACAAACAGACAACAACAAACCAACACTTAAAAATTTAAACTTCATTTACACTCCTTTCTAATCCATTTCTATCAATCTTAAGATAGTATTGAATCATTATTTGTTAAAATAGTAATTTATTAATCGTTTATACAAAAAACATACCAAAATTAAAATATCAAGTAATTTCAATAAGATGATTATTTAACCTAATTTAAATAAGGCTTCACTGTAAAAATACCTGACACATAACTTCCATCAACAAGTTGATTTTATTGCATAATAATTACCAAGTATAATTTAAGTTGGGTTTAGTATAAAAACATAGTCAAATGATTAAATTCAACCTATAACTACAGATAAACCATCAAAAAACTGGGTTTAAACCACTTAAAACACGCACTTGAATAGTGTAATTGATTAAAGCTCAGTGGTGCTAATTGTTGTAGTTCAGCATATAAATATCACTACAGACCAATATATTTAACACCTTCTTACCACCTAACAACTGACTTGTACTCAGTTGGCTTGCCATATTAGGCATTAACTAAAATGTCAGCGTTTAGCGAGTCAGCTGACCTAAAAAACAGCTAATAGCTAACCCCTTGAATTTCACCCTAATGCTATTTCAATCGCTATCAAAAGGTCAAATGCCATACAGGTTAATACTGGTGACGTTGCAATGAGTATGTTTATCCGTAGCAAAAATCCAGAACTTAATGTGACGCAACAATATTTTCTAGTCGTTGATAACTCCCCTCAAGTGCCAACCTTAACCGCAAAGGTTAAAAGCAATGAAGCATTGACGGTACTAACATTATCTCCCGAAGATGCAATAAGGATGCAGAGTCTACAAAAGACCATGAAAAATCACCTAAGAAATGGCGGTAAAAGTGATGACTTTGGTTTCTCTATCGTGGTATTAAATGGTTGTAAAAACACACGCAATATACCAAAAAATGTTTTTGTTAGTTTATTTATAAAATTAGTGGTCAGATGATAAAAAAGCATTGTGGATTTTTGAACATTTTCAAGAATATAAATATGATATTTTCCCCTCCGTGCCAGAAGATTTTGACCTGTCTGACGGGGTCAAAAAACGCTTTTTAGCGATCTGTACGGCAGAGATTGAAAAACATCAACAATCAGGCGTCAATTTAAGCGATAGAGATGAAGCGTGGGCGGTTAAACGCTTAATCGCGCCACTGATTGAGCAAGCAAAGCAGGGCGGTGATTGGCAAGAGCAATGTTGCTTAATGAAAAAAAGTGCATGGCAATATTCTGATTTTTTGGACATTAGCACTGTTTACTTAGCCAATGATGATGCGTTAGATGCAGAATATTACCTACAAAAAGCCTACCAGCAAGCGAATTCCAGCTACGAAAAAGTGCGATGCCAAGCGCATGAAGTTAATGTGCGCGTGGTATTAACCGAATTTAAAAGTGCATGGCAACTTGCATGGCAGATGTTTACTGATGACCCGAGTTTTAGGGCGTTTAAAAAATTAACACAATTACAGCAAAAGACGGGGGTTATTGATGCTGATTATATAAAAAAAATAGAGCAGATATTAGCAGACTGTTATCACGAAAACAGTCGTGATTTATCCCTTAATGCTGATGCGCTGTTAATGTTTTATATTGACCAAAATGAACTGCCAAAAGCACGTAAGTGGGCTTTGTCACATAAAGCAGACGCCACAAACTTACTTAAATTAGCCGATTTAATCATGGTGACACATCCTCAGGAGTCTGTTGATTTACATTACAGGGTGCTCGATTCCATTATTGGACAAACCAAAAATTCAGCTTACCAACAAGCGACCGAGCTATTACTTAGCTTAGAAAAAGGTTTCAAAAGCTGTGATGAAAAAAGTGATGAGAAAATCGCCTTATTGCATTTAATGATCGCTAAAATCATCAAAAAACAGAAAGCCAAGCGCAATTTGATGAAGCTGTTAAAAACACACTTTGCATCATGTTTTGAGTGATATGGCCACGAATTAACGAGATGTCGCAGTAAAAGAGAAGCCATTGTAATTAACATCCAACGTCCTCAGCTGGCTCGGTAGCTATCATGACAGTTAGAGTTTCGTGGTTAGCCTGTAGCTGAAAGATCAATACGCCCTAAGTTAATGTTATTCTTTCGTATTGTTAGGTAAATATTTATATCCACTAAGCATTGCTGAAACGAGTGCACTTCGCTCTCTTCTTTCAGCCATTATCACTCCCGCGATATGAAGAGGAATTAGAAAAATAAGGCCATAAAATGCGTAAATATGTACTTTAATAAAGGGTTTGCGAATCTCTCTCATGGCTTGGTATGCTTTTTCATCAACGTTGACTTTAGAATAGGGCTTGATATCTTTGATATTATCTTTATCAATTGCGATACTTTGAGCGAAATAATTTCCAAATGGCGGGTAATATATATCCGTACCCGCTATGACTAATCCTGAAACTGCTTGAACAAACATGAAAAAGAATAAAGCAAACACCATCAACTTACCTGCTGGATTATGTCCTTTGTAAGCGGCGTGTTTATTTTGCTTAAACTCAAGAAATTCACGTTTGAAGCCTTTATTAAAAGGTAAAGTCTTATCCCATCTTTCATATGATTTTCCTATAAAACCAATGATTAGACGAAAGAGTAAGTTGGTAGCAAAGATATAACCTACGATGACATGTATTGTTTTTAATAAGACTTTCCCTTCGGTAGCTACACCAAAAACTTTACTATTGAGAATAATGACACCAATAACAATGAGTAATAAAATAGCAATGACATTAACCCAATGAAAAAGCCTTATCTTACAGCTCCACACAAAAACTTGTTTTCTTTCGATATTCATAATAACCCCTTAGTCTATTTATTTTGTAAAACAGCACTGTGTTTTACACCCCATATTCCTTTATTTAACGTTAGCTTCTCTTTAGTGTTTCGTCATCAGACAAATGCCCACTATTAACGTGAAAGCCCTTAAAATAGGCTGCAGGGGCATATGCCCAATTAATTTATACCGTTTGGCTAGTAATCTTTATGCAGATAAACTAACCCTTTGATGATTAGATCTATTATGAAAAAGTATGAATATCCCACGTATACAAAGCTAATACCTTTGGGGTTAGCTGTTTTCGGAATTGGCGCTACCTTATACCAATTTCACTAAGTTTCTTCCCACTCAGCGAGATTTAAAAGGCTTAGAGGCAAGGCATTGATTGAAGAGAATGGTTATTCAGGAGAATATGCTCCTGCATTCTCTAAGAAGCTACATCCCTGTAGCGTCCTTGTCAA
>JBAHZW010000002.1:0-10136 GCA_037132835.1 Colwellia sp.
TGTATGTCGCTCTATTTGATGTCTAACACCATGTGGTCCATCAGATAACCACATTTCAGGTATTCCCAAACGCTTAATCGCATTGACATGAAACTTACCACTGGCATGAGCCAAAGAAACTTTTTCTGCTAAAGTCATTTTTAAGAGTAAGCGTTCTACATTTTGCTCTACCTTTGCCAATCGGTCACTCGGTTGAGTAATATATTGCTTGGTCATTGTGGTTTTATTCTCATTATTACAAGCACTAAGTCCTACACTAAACGCAAGGGCAAAAACCACATAAACGATGTCGTTTAATTTTTTCATAAATATTGATTTCATTGACTAACCTTTTCAATTTATTTAGGGCGAACAATGCGATAAAAGCGCTTACATTTATTTTTACACAATGATGTCTATTAATATTTTTCGCAAGTCATATTGCCATGAATACTAAAAATACTGGCAACATATTATTATCATAATTTTTTCTGTAAAAAACACATTCACTAAACGACTATTTTATTTACCCACTATGCCTGACAATTTTTGGCAATAAAGTCTTTCTGCATTGGCATAGTCTCTGCGGATTTTTGAATAACCGAGTGGATATGTTGCATCCTGCGTTCAATTTCACCTTCAGAAAAAGCATCAACTAAAGGATGATAACCGCGAGGGTTTAACCCTTGTCCATGCATAACGGCTAGCCAAGAGGTTTCATTAAAAAGCTCATTATCTTGGCGATATATACGACCATTCGCTTGATACAAATCCATTTTTTCTTGCAAACGAGTAGATATTTTCATATTTTGACAATACCGCCAAAACTCAGAGTCATCTCGATCACTCGCTTTGTAATGCAAAACAATAAAGTCCCTAATATATTCAAACTCAGTTTTCGTTTGCGCGTTATAGGTATCAATATCAATTTGCTCAAAACCTTGATGTGGGAATAACCCCATAAATTTGGCAATTGCCGATTGTATTAAATGCAGACCCGTAGACTCTAAGGGTTCAACAAAGCCAGCGGAAAGACCGATGGCAATACAGTTTTTATTCCAGCCTTGTTTACGTACCCCTGTTTTCCAGCGCAAAAAATTAGGATCACCTATTGGTTGTCCTTCCATTTTTTCCCTTAATATTTTAACCGCTTGCTCATCACTAACAAACTTGCTTGGATAAACATAACCATTACCCACCCGGTGTTGTAGCGGTATTCGCCATATCCAACCTGCCTTTTGCGCCTTGGCCTGGGTATAAGGGTACAAAATATCCGTTTCCTTGGCCATGCAAGGCAGAGCGACTGCGCTATCACAGGGCAATACATCACTCCAGTCAATAAAACCTGTTTTCATCACTCCTTCAATCAACAAGGCTTTAAACCCTGTGCAATCAACAAATAAGTCCCCTTCTACCCGTTCACCACTTTCCAATAACAAGCTATCAATAAAACCATCACTGTTTCTCAATGAAACATCGACCACTTTACCTTCCGTTCGATTGACGCCACGTTCAACGGAATAGTTACGCAAGTAATCTGCATATAAAGTGGCATCAAAATGAAAAGCATAATTAATTTGCGATAAAGGGGAATTACCCATATTCTGCGGACGCATAAATTTCCCTTGTCGTGCGGCAACCGCTGCTAGGGAGTATTCTTCAAGATCAGGGCTTTTACCTTGCTGATGCATCTTCAGCCAATAGTGATGAAACTGTATAGCATCCATATTCGTGCCATGCTCACCAAAAGGATGCATATAGCTGCCCCCTTTTTTAGTCCAATCAACAAATTCAATTCCTAACTTAAAAGTACCTTTGGTTTTTTTTATAAAATCATTTTCATCTATACCGAGAATTTTATTGAATAATGAAATCTGTGGAATAGTCGCCTCGCCCACCGAAACGCTACTAATTTGATCCGATTCAATTAAGCATATATCACAATAGTTTTCACCCAAAATTTTCGCTAAGGTTGCTGCTGTCATCCAGCCAGCCGTGCCACCTCCAACAATAACAATTTTCTTAATTTTTTTTTGTTTTTTTGCTATTGATTGATTCATTGTTTTCTCCTAATAAGTAGTCCTTATCACTCACGCTACTAGCAATAAGGGCGACGATGGGGTAAACAGCATTAATATCATCTGTTTCCCAATAAAGCTTGGCGTAAGTTACATTTCCCTGCACCTTACGCCATTTTTGTGCAAGCTAGTCAAGCGGTTAAAAAGTAGCACGTACCACTAAACTATAACGACGATCGTTGGTAAACCAAGAACGCGTTTTTTTATCACCATCTTCATTTATTTGCATCGACGTTTTAGTAATATTATTATTAAGATTGGTGCCTTGTAAGCCAATTTTCCAGTTATCATTAACATCCAAAAATACTGAAGCATCTAGTTGACCATTAGCTTCATTGTATATAGGCAGTTTAGTAATAACATCTCGGGTAGTTAACAAGTAATCAGAACGCCAGTTGTAGGCAATACGCGCTGAAATGCCAAATTTTTCATAAAGCAAAGCAGCATTGGCATTTTGTTCAGACAATCCCTCCAGCGGTAAATTGTCAAAAGCAATATCACCTGCATCACTTGAATCACTATCAGAGTCATTCAAACCAGCATTAGGTGAGCCGTTTTCATTGATAATGGTATAGTTTAATTGAATACCTAAACCACTCAATGCATCAGGTAAGGTATCAAAAAATTGCTGATACGCAATCTCAATGCCTTTTATCGTACCTTCATCACCATTGGTAGCACCGGCAACTTCTACTTTTTGGGTTGCTCCATTATTGGTGTAATCACGGACAGTTACGCCATTAATAAAGTAATTAGATAAATCCTTATAAAACAAAGATGTCGTTAATGAGCCTGCTTCAGCAAAGTACCACTCCAGTGATAAATCATAATTATATGATTCCATAGGTTTTAGGTCTGGGTTGCCCGAACTGGCAATGTAACGCTCATATTCTGCGGAAACAGGCACTGGCTCTTCACCTAGAGCCACATTCGTATCATAGATGATGTGCATTTCATCCCCTTCAATGTCGACATAGTTCCGTAAATGACCTAATGACGGCAAAGCAATCGCTTCAGAAAATGCAACGCGAACCAACAATTCATCAGTTAAATTGAGTTTGAAATTAACACTCGGTAATATATTTGTATAATCACTAGACGCAATTAGCTTTTCTGAGGCATGGTTGCCAAAAGCAGCTTGATCCGGCACGAGATAGTTTTTAACATCATCAGCATCTATGGGTACATCATCGGGGTAACTAGTAAAACCATGGGTATCATTTTTCAATTTCACGTACCTAATACCAATATTCGCGCTATAGTCATAACCACCAATATCACCTTCAAAGTTCACTTTTACATAAGCCGCAGTGCTAGTTTCATTGGTTTGATTAATCTCTTTGTCAATAAAGTAACTAGCAGTATCATCACGATCCGCAAGAGGATTCCAGCCCCAATCAACCGCTTTGGCGCCAGCTAGTGCATCATTTAAGCCAGCATAGTCTTTCACCATCTCCATTGATGGGAATAAGAAAGCATTACCACCTTCTGTGTTTAACACGCCACCGCGAGCAAAATGATTAAAACTGACTTCATCATAAGGCACATCAGTATCTGCATACCAATTATTACCGCCCGCCCATGCTTCAGACAATACGCCCCAATTATAATCTGATTGTTTAGTGGTTTGTTCTCGATCGGAGTAACGCACACCAAATTGCACTGACTTAACGGCGCCTTCGTCAAAGGTATATTCAACATCTGCTTGTGTTGACAGTTCCTGGCCTTCATTATCAGAAACATGATCCATAGCGCTACGCCAAAAATTAACACTCGTATCGGTAAAAGGTGATGACTGGATATAATCAGCCTGTCCATTATAGCCTGGGTGATAAAGGCTAATATCAGGTACGCCACTCCCTCTAAGGTCCATACCAACAACGGCACGGGTGGCTCCCATCACTGAAACATCTTTAATTTCCATGGTGGAATCGATATATTGAATATCGAAATTAAATGCCCAACTATCATTTGGGGTGAATTTAGCATTAAAACTAACATCATTAACAACCGACTCTTCATCACGTACCCGGGTTACCATATTATGCTGCATACCGTATATTTGCGGGGAGCCATCACCGCGCCAGCCGGCTTCCGAAGTAATAATACCGCTTTCAAAATAGCCACTCTCATCAAACTCGAATTCAGTACCTTCTATTGGCAATAACGCTGTTGTAGAGTCAACATCATCCATTTCCATGACGTTTTCACTCCAAGCAAGTGTCGCTTTAGAACGAATATATTCACCCGTTAGTAATATAGTTTTATCTGGGCTTTCCCACTGTAATGAACTAGCAAAACCTTGACGGGCACTATCATCTTGTTTTTTACTTAAACGAGTCGATTGTGGCACATAAATATCTTGACCATTTATCTGACGAGCTTGTTTTTCATACAGCCCTACCTGAACAGCATGGGATTCTACTTTTATCTCAGAAGAAGAAACATTCACTAGCAAGCCCCAGCGCCCAGAATCGGTTTGCCAAATATCGCTAAATAATGCCGATAAGGTCGGTGTGGTTTCTTCACGTAAATCGGTATAAGTGGCGTCGGCAGAAAAAGCAAAGACTCGGCCATCAGAGTCGAACGCTTTACGAGTATTAAGACTTACCGTTCCGGCAATGCCGCCCTCAATCATATCGGCTGTTTGGTTTTTAAATAACTCTACCGATCCCATCAATTCAGGTGATACATCTTCAAAGCTTAATCCGCGACCAGAATCAGCAGAAAAACTGTCACGACCATTAAATTCACTACGGACATAGGTCAAGCCACGAATGACAACACCACCACCTTCAACACCAAAATGATCGGGATCATCTGCACCGGCAAAACGTTCAATAGCAACTCCTGGCATACGTGAAATGGCTTCTAATACACTTCTGTCAGGCATAGAGCCCATATCAGCCGAAGAAATAGCATCCATGACTGTATCGGCATTCATTTTCATGTTTTGCGCGGAAATTAAATTACCTCGCTGGCCACGAACGACGATGACTTCCATGGCCTCTTCTTCCGTCTTAGCTTTTTCGTCAAGCGTAGACTCGGCGGCATAAGCAGATACCGAACTTAAACCAATAATTGCAGATGCGACCAAAGAATATTTAAACGCATGATGTTGCGGCGAATTTACCCGTAAGATAGTTTTTTTCATTTAAATCTCCAAAAACGTCCATGTCAAATGATTATTGTTATCCGCCATGAATCTTATTATTAGTGAGTGGTTTTTTACCACTTTCGACCTTATCAATAACAGATAGGGTAATCGTCTGATATTATAAAAATACTCAACATTGAACGTTCAACTTTAGACAAACCTAAAGTTGAACTTACAATGAAACATAAGAGGTTGTTATTTAATAGATTTAAGTATTAATTAATGGTTGGTTTATTTTATAAAAGAGGCAGGTAGACTATAAATGGTCAACTAAACTATCTAATTAATGTTAAATTTTCAAAAACATCGGCAGTAATATAACCTAAGTTTTTAGTACCCTTGACGGATTTTATCTCATGAGAACCAATAAAGTGTTCACGCACTTTACTGCCATCGTTATCGCAATATGCCAGCATAAAGCCTAATTTTTTACCAAGAAATAAGGTTACTGGTATTGCGCTATTTTCAAGGTTGAACGAATCGTCATAAACCCGCACGGCCAACTCCCAGAAAACATTATTAGGTGAGTGCTCACTGCGTCGCCACACACTGTTAATATGATCATTTAATAAAACAATATTATCCGATCCATCCGCATTTTTTTCGCCGATATCAACCACCTGATTATCCAAAGCAACATGGTAAGCAAAGGCA
This sequence comes from Colwellia sp., assembly GCA_037132835.1. Classification (GTDB taxonomy): domain Bacteria; phylum Pseudomonadota; class Gammaproteobacteria; order Enterobacterales; family Alteromonadaceae; genus Colwellia. The sequence continues at coordinate 5,869 of JBAHZW010000002.1, forward strand.
TTAAAGTTAAATTGATGGTTACCGCCTGAGCTATCTTCATCAATAAAAACCTCTAGGCAGTCATCATCCCAATATAAATAACGCGGGTCGGCATGCTGATCAAACAAAATGTCATCGGTAATTTCGACCAAAAGATATAGGTTATTTTTATCCCACATTATTTTAAATTGTGCTGAAAAGTCATCTGGACTGGGCTGAGTACCCAAAATAAGCTTATCTATTGGCTGCCACTTTGCTAATTGCCAACTAGCATCATTAGGTAAACCATCAATGACAATTTCAGCTGATGTTTTTATTGCTTCCAATGCAAAGCTATTGCAGCAAATAATGAGAGTTAAACTAGTGATAAATTTTACATCGTTAAGCATGATGAGAAGTCCTAATAATTTGATTAGCGAGCGCCGTTATTTCATTGACTACTTGCAACAAGGGTTTCTCGATAGTGACAACAGTCACGTCACATTCATCAAGTAAAGGTGCTTCCATTGCTTCGAATTGACTAGCTAACAATAACGGTGAAAAGAAATGGTTTTCACGTTTAGCCATGCGTTCAGCAATAAGCGCCTTACTTGCCGTCAAATAAAAAAAATGGCAATGAAAAGGTAATTGCCGAAATAGATCTCTATGAGCCAACTTCAAGCCTGAATAAGCCAACATTACCGATTTCCCCTGCTGATAAAGTGAATGTAAATACTTTATTACTGCCGTTAGCCAAGGTATTCGCATCTCATCCGTTAGTGGGATATTTTCTGCCATGCACTTTTTTGCTTCAGCACAATGAAAATCATCGGCATCAACAAAAATATAGGATAAATCATCGGCCATCTTTTCGGCTACACTGGATTTTCCAGTGCCACTAACTCCCATGATAATAAATAACCGCAGTGACGGTTGTAATAATTCACTCATGTAGCACGACCCTCACTTGTAATTGATAACGTTGCCCAACGTGTAAATCAGCCAAAACATTACCCGTTATCACTTGCTTATTAAGTAATATTTCCATTGAGCTAATCTCACTACTTTGCTCAATATCAAAATCAACTGTTGCTCCTCTAAAGTGCCGCTGCCCTGATAACTGCTTCATTGTTGATGGCAGCTTTGGCATTATCTGTAAACCACCCGCGCAACCTTTTAAGCCGCATAACTCCTCGACTAAGCAGCGATATAACCAAGCAACGGTACCGGTATTGAATAAGTGACTAGAGCGACCAGCTTGCTTTGGAAACTGATGGTAAGCACCACGATAATAATTAGGTACATAGATAGGTAATTGCCCTGTTATCACGGCATTTTCAAGTGACGGCAACATTTTACTAAGCAGTTCAAAAGCTAGGTTATTTTCCCCTGCTTGGTATAGGGCATAGACATAAAATATTGCCGCATGATTATAGACAGAGCCATTCTCAGAGACACCAGGATGTTTCTGGGTAATACGGCCAATATCTTCCACCATACGTGTATAACTTGGCGCTAACATCATCACCCCTTGAGGTGTCATTAACTGGCTTGATATAGCCGCTATCATCTTAGTTTGCTGCTGTTGATTTGCGGCTCCGCTGAGCATGGCCCAACTCTGTGCATTAAGAAATATTTTCCCTTCACTTTCTTCATCGATACCAAAAACACGACCTGCATCGGTAATACCACGAGCAAACCATTGACCATGCCATAAATACTCATTAACGGCGGCGTTAATTGCCTGAGCAGAAAAACGATACTGCTCATATTGTTGCTGATTAACATCAATATTGTATTCATCGCACAAGTCACACCACGTTGTTATGGCGTAGACCGTCGCTAAAGATAACCACGTAGAGACTCCTTTGCCCTGATAACCCACCATATTCATCGGATCACACCAGTCACCTTGTTCAATCAAACTTAAACTTCGATGATCCGTGGCTTTAATGAGATAATCTAAAGCTAATTCAATATGACCAATAAAAGACTGCTGTTCATCAGAATCACTAAAGCTAATCATTTCATTGAGTAAACTCACATCTGCCGTTTCATTCAAATAAACCGAAAGGCATATAGGTAACCAAACCCCATGGTCTGCATGAGGCACCTGATTAATGTATTTTAGCTCGGCATCGGTATGTAACAGCACCCCTTCTGGCATAGCGCCATTAAGGCTTTGTTGAGATACTGCAGTGATATAGGCTTGGCGAGTAACCTCGCTCTTAATAAAAGCCATCCCCATATTATCTTGAATATAATTACGTGTTTGTGGATCTGTGCTTAAACGGTTAACGTCACCATGATAAAACATCTGTCTGGGTAACCAGTGATTGACAAAATTATCAAAACCGACATTATCACTATTAATGGTTAAACAGCCTTTTCCTTGGGCAAGGTGATCTCGATAGTCTTTTGCCGCCTGATTGCTTTGTTGATGACCTAGATATTTCGCTTTAATTTTAGCTATTTCGGCATCATCTTTGGCCGGACCAAACAAAAACTGATACGTTTTTCGTTCACTGGCTAATAAGTGCTGCCGAAACTGCATCACAGCAACAGGTGTTTCATAACGTGCTTCAACATTTGTTAACAACTCAGCTTGTAAAGCACTGGGGTTATGTAAGCCCCCCTCACCTTCAAACACTTTTTGATTGGCATGCCAAGCGGTGGGGATAGTATCGCTAACAAAAAAGGTTTTATCTTTTAGCTGCTGATTTTTAAAATAATCACCTACTTTCTGATACGGGGTTACTGAATCTGCAACAATCGCATTAAGCTTTTCGTTATAACGGGCTGACTGATTCATCCACGACATATAGCCAATGGTGAAATAAGGATAAATACTAATATTTTTTACCGCTGCCGTTAAATTTGTTACCGCAAAAAACCAACGTTCAACCACATCATCTTTAGTTAGGCTGACTTTGATGTTTATCAGCAAACCATTGTGCTCAATTGACCAGCCGATATCACTATCACCCAGCTCAAAAGAGAACTGATCGAGTTCAATTCGCATCGGCTCATAAGGCAGTGAAATAATTTCCCCACTGTCTTCATCTTTTAAGTAAAAAAATCGTCCCGGATGATGGGTAAAATAACTGTGCTCTGGCTGAATAAAATTTTTCGCCTCCATGTTTGGCGCATAGGCATATTTAGCTGGCTCTGGCTGCATAAATAATGCATTAACATAACCTCGACAATTCACTTGCATTACCATAGCTCGGTTCCATAAAAATCCACTCGCATTAGGTAGTTTGGTTGGACTTGATAGCCTTATGCTACTGCCCGTATTAGCACTAATGCCGATATGACTGTCAATAGCACTGTCGTGCCCACTCCCAATTGAAATTAAAGGTAACTTAGCCATTTAGCGCTCCTGTACTAGCTGATTTATCATTACCAGTACTTGATAATGCTTGTTGATCCCGTTTTTGTGAGCTAGCTAATTCATCTTGCAGTTTTTTTAACTGCTGATCAGTCAACGGATAACAATAAATTATTGGCACGGCAATGATGGCAAAAATAGCAGGGATCAAGGTCATCAATAACACAATACCTTCTTGTGAAGTGCCCGTTTGCACTTGATTGGCAACATAACCAAGCGAAGCAAGCACCCAACCAATCATAGCGCCAGCTAAAGCACCACCGAGTTTTTGTGCAAAAGCAGCAGCAGAAAATATCATTGCTGTGGCTCGCCTACCCGTGCGCCACTGAGAAAAATCGGCTGTATCGGCATACATAGAAAAAACCAATGGTGATTTTGGTCCAAGGGCCAAACCAATCATAATTTGCAAGATAAACATCAAGGTTATATTGTCACTGGGCACAAAATAAAACAGCAGAGACAAACAAGCGACAATAGTCATCAAGCCCATTAATAAATGCCGTTTATCAAAAAATTTAGTCAGTAGTGGTGTTGACGCTGCACCAATCGCTAAGGCAATCATATAAGCCATCGCAAAACTGCCAATTAGATCGGGGCGTTCAACATAGTACTTAAAGTAAAAAGTACCGGTACTGCCCCTTAATGAAATGGTCATCATAATGATAAGTGCTAACACAAATAACACTTTCCACGGTTTGTTCTGACTTAAATCTTTTAAGTCCTGCCAAACTGGTGTTTTTTGATGTGATGGTGGGCTAATACGTTCGGTGGTTGACACAAAAGTAATCATAAAAAGTATGCCCGCTATTAAGCCATATAGCAGCATAGTATATTGCCAGCCAAGCGCTTCATTACCCTGCCCTAAATAATTAACTAACTCTGGTGTCATATAAGCAACAAGGCTGCCACCTGAAAAAGC
>JBAHZW010000003.1:0-29570 GCA_037132835.1 Colwellia sp.
AAACTGAAACTGAAACTGAAACTGAAACTGTAGCAGCTGAAACTGTACCAGAAGACAATTTGGTAGAAAAAATAGTTGTTGTTGGACATACAACTAACTCTTTTATTACTCCAGAAGATTTAGAAAAATATCAAGCGAATGATTTAGATGATATTTTTCGTCATACCCCTTCTGTTACGGTTGGCGGTTCGTTAGGCATAGCGCAAAAAATTTATGTACGTGGTATGGAAGATACTTTATTAAATGTAACTGTGGATGGTGCACCTCAAACCAGTACCTTGTTTCATCATATTGGTCGAGTATCCATTGAGCCTGAATTATTACGGAGTGTAGAAGTACAAGCCGGAGCAGGTGAAGCAACCGCGGGTATCGGTGCTATTGGTGGTGCTATTCGTTTTAAAACAAACAGTGCCGATGATTTACTTAATAAAGGTGAAAAGTTTGGCGGTACAGTAAAAGCCAGCTACTTCTCCAATGATGGTCATAAAGAAAGTATTGCTCTGTACGGTAAAGTGGCTGATAAGATCGGTATTCTAGCGTCATATGTTAATGTCAGTAATGAAAATATGACCGATGGTGATGGTGACGAAATTTATGGAACCGCGGCCGATCAAACGTTAGCGTTTATAAAAGTGAATGCGGAATTAACCGAAAATCAAGCCGTAACTCTCAGTTATGAACGTCGTAAAGAAGAAGGTGACTTTGGTAAACAAACTAACTGGGCACCACTAGTCGATGATCCTTTATATGCCTCTTGGGGTGAGCGAGAAACCATTGTATTCAATCATGTTTGGTATTTAAATGATTGGGTAAACCTCGAAACAACGCTTTATAAAACAGACTCTTCGTTTAAACGTGAGTTATATACTTGGGATGCGGCTATCGAAACGACTGGCTTTGATATTCGTAATACCAGTGACTTGGGCGAGCATACTTTAACTTACGGTGTTGAGCAAAAAGTTGACCAAGTGCATGCGGAATCTTATGAAGATTTTGCAGGTCTTTATGATGAAGAAGGTACCGTAATAGGATTATATATTCAAGATCATTGGCAATTAACGGATGACTTATTACTTAGTTTTGGTGTTCGCCACGATACCTATGATCTTGAACATAGCTCCGAGAACGTAAATTGGATTAAAGTTAATGGTACATGGATTATAGAAGTAGACGCTAATGGTAACCCAATCACATCAAGCGCAGAATTTTCTCCAGACAAGCAAGACGGTTTTAGCTTTAACGCAGGTTTCATTTACAGCATCACTGAGGAGTTAAAATTCTCTGCTGGGTATGCTGAAGCACTACGCGGCAGACAAATTGCAGATGCTTTCACTCTAGGCGAATTAACTCATAATGAAAATTTATTACCTGAAGAAGTAGTAAACAATGAAATGGGGTTACAATTCAACGATGGCACTTTTATTTTTGAAGCGTCAGCCTATTTAAGTACAATTCACGATGTCGTTTTTGATAAGTTTAAAGGCAGTGAAGGGGTTTTTTATGAAAATATAGGTGATTTAGAAACCGCAGGTATTGAGTTGGTTGCAGGTTATCAAGCAGATAATTTTGATATCCTTATTAGTTACAATGCCAATAATGTTGAGTTAAACAATGCAACATTTGTGTGGCCAGATGAAACGGTTGTTTTAGATGGTATCGCTTTAGCTGCGTATGAGTACGGTGGTTTAGGCAATGCCGTTGGTGATTCGATCAATATCAGTTTTAACTATGAACTTAATGAGCAATTAGCCATGGGCTGGAACTTTATCTATGTTGCTAGTGAAAATGACATAGAAGTATTTCACCGTTCAATGGAGTTAGGCTGGGTTACCCAGTTAGAAACAATCAACAAACCAAGTTATCAAGTGTTTGATGCCTATGTTACCTACAAGCCATTCGATAGTGTAAGAGTAGATTTAACTGTACAGAATTTGTTTGATGAAACGTACCGTAGTCATGGTAGTGTCGCGGATTATAGCCACATAGGTGATGGTTATGAGAGTATTGTTGGTTTTAATGAAGCAGGAAGAGATATTCGCTTGACTGCCTCATATACCTTCTAATACGCTTACAGCGCAAGCGGTTAAAAAAGCCAAACATCTTGTTGGCTTTTTTAGTTTCTGATACCTGTCTTTTTATCGGTTGAAGCTTAAGTTTAGGACTCGCTTGCGGCGTGTTATATCCGTTCCGTGAATTTTATGCTTATCTCCATTTTTATTTTCAATATACGGTCTTAATTACGATGACATTTATTAAAACACACACGGCTACTATTGGCGTGACTTGTAGAGTGTTTATTGCGCTTTTTGGTGGTTTTTTACTGGCTAATCTAGTCGCTATATTAATTACGTACTGGTTTGTTGATGATAAGATCGATGGTATTGTTACTGGAATAATGGCGAGTTTTATCGTCTATACCGGTATCGTCATGTTTGTCTTTGCTACTAAATCTGCTGGTCGTGCCGCATTTGGCGTGGGGACTGCTTGTCTCGTTACCTTCGGCATAATTTTCACGCTTGAACTGGCCGTTAAACGATGAGACCTCGATTTCGACAATCCATGAATTGGTTACATACATGGGCAGGCTTTGCTGTTGCTTGGTTATTGTATTTTATCTTTGTTACGGGTAGTGCGGGCTATTTTGAAAATGAAATTGATCGTTGGATGAAGCCAGAAATAACCGTGGTTAACAGCAATGACAATCCCGATGGCAACACCAATGCATACCAAGTGCTTGAAATAGCAGAGCAGCAGCTTAATCAATTAGCGTCAGATTCACCGCAATGGTATATACGTTTTCCGGCAACCCGTGAGCCTTTTATGGGTATTTCGTGGTTGCAATTAGCCGACAGTGAAAGCAAAAAAACAAAGCAGTGGCGACAGAAAAGCATCAACCCTGAAAATGGCTCAGCAGTGGCTATACGTGAAACGGGTGGTGGCCATACTTTATATCGCATGCATTACAACTTACATTATATACCTAAAATTTTCGGTTATATATTAACCAGCTTAGCCGGGATGTTCATGTTAATTGGCTTAGTAACTGGGGTTGTTATTCACAAAAAAATATTTTTTGAATTTTTTACTTTTAGACCTCAAAAAGGCATGCGCGCTTGGTTAGATATTCATAATGTTTTGAGTGTATTACCTTTACCGTTTCATTTAATGATCACGTATAGCGGCTTAATACTTTTGATGACCGTCACCATGTCAAACGTGATAGATGTGACTTATGGTGAAGGAAAAGCAAATCACCTAAAATTCTATAAAGTCGCACACTCAGAAATAAAAGAAAATAAAGCCATCACTTTACTTCCAGAAGACTTGTCCTTAAAAACGGTATTTGATGATGCCAGTACCCGTTATAAAAATCAAAAAATAAGTTTTATCGGTTTAATTGATCGAGGCAGTAAAAATGAACACTATGACATTTTCTTTGATCATTTTACGGGTATAGCATTAGCTTCTTCCGTGGAATATCGAATTAAAGACCATCAGGTTGAAATAGAAATCTCGCGGGGCAAAGCCGGGTCGGCGGCAAGGGTTTATGAATTGTTCGAGCGCCTGCATGAAGGTTTGTTTGCCGATATCTATTTACGCTGGCTTTATTTTATCTCGGGATTATTAGGGGCGGGGATGATTGCTACTGGCATGATGCTATGGATACTAAAACGTCAAAAAAATGCTTGTAAAGACAATAAATCGAGTCGATTTAACATTATAACCCTTATTGAAAAAATCAATGTAGCGGTAATTATCGGGCTCCCTATCGCTATTGCGGGCTACTTTTTCAGTAACCGCTTATTACCGATCACGATGGTGAACCGTGCTGATTGGGAAATACATTGCTTTTTTATCTCGTGGTTAGCTTGTCTCTGTTTTTGTCTTTTCCGCCAGTCAGAGAACGCATGGAAAAATATGTTAACTATTGCGGCAACGTCTTATGCTCTTTTACCCGTGGTAAACTTAATAACAACCGATCATGATATTATTTCAAGTATACAAAAAGATGATTGGATAATGGCAGGGTTTGACTTAAGCATGTTGCTTTTTTCCGCGATATTTACTGTTGCCGTGCTGTTGATAAATAAAAATAGACAACATAAAAAATCAATAAATAGCCACCTTGTTGCTGAAAAAAAATCTGCGATCACCTCAGAAGAAAGGCCATCTTAATGAGCAGTATTATTCTTCAAATTATACTGTTACTGCTCGGGTTCACCCTGCTAAGTCTGTCAATGTCTCGTCATTTTAGCCAAGTCACTAATAAACGGCAACGCTTAGCCAAAAGTACGGTTTGGTTATTTAGAATGTTGGGCTATGGTTTGATAATAGTTTCGGTTCTTGTCGCGATAAATGCTTGGGGTGTCGTATTAGGTTTAGTCTACTGTTTTGGTACTGCCATGTTAGTTACGCTACTGCTGTCGTTAATTTTGGCGTATAGACCCCGCTGGTTATCTGTTATTCCTAAAATGATGAAATTAATGTGAAAGGTAGGTTACCTGTTACTTCACTGAGATTTTACCGTGATAATGCCCAGACTTCAGGCAAATAGTCTCTTACAACAAGCCGTTACTGATCAAGAATATCGCACTAAAATGAAGATTCTATACTGTTAGGTTAAGTTTTGCTGTATAATATGCGACCTTAATATTTTGAGTCTTTTGTTATATCAATTATACCAATCGTATTAATTTACTCAGTACTTGTTGACAACATCCAGGGATATCTTTTGATCACTACATCGAACATTACAATGCAATTTGGCGCAGAGCCTTTATTTGAAAATATCTCGGCTAAGTTTGGTAACGGTAACCGCTACGGTTTGATCGGTGCAAATGGTTGTGGTAAATCAACCTTTATGAAAATACTCAGTGGTGATTTAGCGCCAAGCTCAGGTAATGTCTCAGTCAGTACAGGTAATAAAGTAAGTACATTGGGTCAAGATCAGTTCGCATTTGAAGCGTTCAACGTTATTGATACTGTGATCATGGGTGATATGCCGTTATGGAAAGTAAAACAAGAGCGAGATGCCATATACGCACAAGCAGAAATGAGTGAAGCCGATGGCATGCGTGCTGGCGAATTAGAAAGTGAATTTGCTGAGATGGACGGTTACACAGCAGAAAGTCGTGCCGGTGAAATTTTATTAGAAGCAGGTATTGATGGGGATTTTCATTACGGTTCAATGCAACAAGTTGCCCCCGGTTGGAAGCTTCGTGTTTTACTTGCCCAAGCACTTTTTGCTAATCCCGATATTTTATTACTTGATGAGCCAACCAACAACCTAGATATTCATACCATTAGTTGGTTAGAAGCTGAGTTGAACAAACGTAAGTGCACCATGATTATCATTTCACATGATAGACATTTTCTTAACTCCGTTTGTACCCATATGGCAGATATTGATTACGGTGAATTACGTATTTATCCCGGTAATTATGAGTTTTTTCTAGAGCAATCAACTTTATTACGTGAACAGTTATTATCAGGTAATGCTAAAAAAGTAGAAGAAATTGCTGAGTTACAAGACTTTGTTAACCGTTTTGGTGCCAATGCTTCAAAAGCAAAACAAGCCAGCTCTCGTGCTAAAAAAATGGATAAAATTAAACTTGATGATGTTAAGTCGTCAAGCCGTATTACCCCTAAAATTGCTTTTTCTCCCGGTAAAAAAATGCACCGTCAAGCATTAGAACTTGATGGTTTAACACATGGCTTTGATGGTGAAACTTTATTTACCAAAGGTGACTTATTACTTGAAGCTGGCGCTAAGTTGGCTATTATCGGTGAAAATGGTGTTGGTAAAACCACGTTACTACGTTGCTTAATGGGGGAGTTAGAGCAAAATGAAGGTGTTGTTAAATGGTCTGAAAATGCTTCATTAGGTTATTGCCCACAAGATAGCGGCTCATTTTTTAAAAATGACTTAACCTTGATGGATTGGATGTCACAATGGCGTAGACCGTGTCATAACGATTTAAGTGTTCGTGGTATGTTAGGTCGATTATTATTTACCGATGACGATGCCAATAAGAAGGCAAAAAACTGTTCGGGTGGTGAGAAAAACCGTTTATTATTTGGTCGGTTAATGATGGCTGATATCAATGTATTGATTATGGATGAACCCACAAACCATATGGATATTGAAGCGATAGATGCCTTAAATAATGCTCTTAAAGATTTTGAAGGCACGTTGATTTTCGTTAGCCATGACCGTGAGTTTGTTTCAAGCTTAGCGACACGCATTATTGATATTAAAGATAAAAAATTAGTCAACTTTCATGGCTCATTAGACGAGTACCTTGCCAGCCAACAAAACGCTAAAAAAGTGGCTTAACGTTTTATCTGTTTGAGCGGGATAGGAATTTGATTCGATTTTCCTAACTCGGCACTGTGTCTAATAACAAGGCGAATTTGTTTCGGTTTATACCAATAAACATTGGTATAAACGCCACACTATTTTTATTATCCTCTACCTTTACTCGCTCTATCTCCTTGTCTATTGTTGGTAGGTGGTCATAGATAATAGTTTATTGACTCATTATGGCTTAGGAATATTATGCCCTTTTCAATACTTAAATTACCTTCACCTCTACTTAACGCCGTTGCCGATTTAGGCTATAGCAAGCCCACCGCGATACAAAAACAAGCGATACCTGTGGTTTTATCGGGCAAAGATATTATTGCTTCAGCACAAACAGGTACGGGAAAAACAGCTAGCTTTGTACTGCCATTATTAGCGCAGTTGAATAGTCGATATAAAGAAACCAAGCAAAAATTACGTGGTAAACGAATCCGTGCGCTTATTCTTGTGCCCACACGTGAATTAGCGGTGCAAGTTCAAGCAAGTATTGCTGATTATGGTAAATATTTAGACGTTAGCTCAATGGCAATGTATGGTGGTGTTGATGCACAGCCGCAAAAGCAACGCTTAATTTGGGGTGTTGATATCATTGTGGCGACGCCAGGACGTTTACTCGACATGGCACACAAAAGGGCATTATATTTTGATGAGCTTGATATGCTCGTGCTCGATGAAGCCGATAGAATGCTTGATATGGGTTTTATAGGTGACATTAATAAAATCATTGATCGTTTACCTGCTCAACGTCAAAATTTATTATTTTCGGCCACCATGTCCAATGAAGTACGTGCTTTAGCAAAAAGGGCCATTTATAAGCCAGTTGAAATCACTATTTCACAAGATAAAACATCAAAATCTACCATTGAAGAGTGGTTAGTTACCGTTGATAAAAGTAATAAATCAGCCTTGTTAAGTCATTTAATCCGCTCGAAAAACTGGCAACAAGCACTTATTTTTATTGAAACCAAACACGGTGCGGCTAAATTGGTCAGTCAGCTAGAAAAACGCGGTATTTCAGCGGAATGTATCCACAGTGGTCGAATGCAAGATATTCGAGAAAAAATCCTTAATGACTTCAAGTCAGGAAAAATTAAATTCTTAGTGGCGACCGGGATTGCTGCCCGAGGTATAGATATTGGCCAGCTTTCACGAGTCATCAATTATGATTTACCTGCTCAGGTCGATGATTATATTCACCGTATTGGTCGAACGGGTAGAGCTGGTGCATCGGGTGAGGCTATTTCTTTCGTATCAAAAGACAATTTTAGAGAGCTTTGTGCTATTGAAAGCCGTTTAGGATATATCATTGAACGCAAAGAGTTTGCGGAGTTTCCAGTGAAAAAATCGGTGCCTGTGTCCATATTAAATTATGTAACCCAATACGCAGCGTCTAAAAAATAAGCCAATATAAAAGCCGTTATGTTTTGTCATTAACGGCTTTTATTGTGCTGTAATCCTCTTATTAATCCTAAGCCTTAAGTTACGACTGAATTAAATGTACATCGCGTTGTGGGAACGGAATAGTAATAGCATTTTTATCAAGTGCTTTCTTAATGGCTTCATTAACACTAAAGTAAACATCCCAATAATGCTCAGGTAAACAATGTGGTCTAACTGCAAAGTTCACTGAGCTATCCGCCATTTCTGAAAGACCGACGAAAGGGGCAGGATCTTGTAATACCTTGTCGTTATTTTCAAGTACCTCCATTAACACCGCTTTTGTTTGGTCAATATCGGCGTTATATGACACACCAACCGTTAAATCAACACGTATTTTACCTTCAGCGGTGTAATTTACCACTGAGCCATTAGAGGTTGAACCGTTTGGGATAATAATACGTTTTGATTGGGGAGAGATTAAAATTGTATTGAAAATTTGCACTTCTTTAACAACCCCTAAGTGACCTTGAGTTTCAATTAAGTCACCGACCTTATAAGGTTTAAATACCATAACCAATACGCCACCAGCAAAGTTGGCTAAACTACCTTGCAAGGCAAGACCAATAGCCAAACCTGCGGCACCAAGGATGGCAATAAATGACGTAGTCGCAACGCCTATCATGGAAGCTACTGAAATGAATAGCAGTACTTTGAGTAACCAAGAAACAAGGCTAACCATAAAAGGGATTAACGTTGGCTCGACTTTTGACCGCACCATTGAGGCTTTAACTAGCTTAGCAATGCCACTAATGATCCATAGACCAATCAGTAAGGTAAGAATTGATAAAATAAGCTTTGGCGCGTACATGAGTCCAAGTTCATACGCTTTCATGGATAGCTCTTCAAGTTGTAGTATTGGTGTATCAGTTGTGTTCATTGAATTTCCTTTATTAACAATGATTAAAAGTCACTGTTATAGTATATAGCTTAGTGAAAATTACAATTCAAGATTGCAGGTATTTATTGGTTTATGCCATCAAACTAGGTCAACAACGTCAGAGTCAGTTATAATACAGGGGTAATTCTTAAAAATTTTCTAGCAGCAGTTTAAGCGACTGCTTTATTAACAACTCTTAGGCTCCTTAATGATTAATAATGATCTTCTTCGTCGAATCAGTACTATTTTTGATTTATCCGACGATAAAATAATGGCTACTTTTGCATTAACGCAATGTAAAATTAGCTCTGAACAACTAGCAAACTTCTTCAAAGAGAAAGACGATAGTCAGTATTTAGCCATCGAAGATGCAGATTTTTCAAGCTTTCTAAATGGCTTGATCATCACAAAACGTGGAGAAAATGACGGGCCTGAACGTGAACCAGAGCAAGTGTTAACGAATAATATGATTTTTAATAAAGTGAAAATCGCACTGTCTTTAAAAGCAGAAGACGTTATTGTTATCCTTGAATTAGCTGGCCTTAGTCTAGGTAAATATGAATTGAGTGCATTTTTTAGAAAGGTAAGTAATAAGCACTATAAAGATTGCTCTGATGACGTATTATCCACTTTCTTAAAAGGCTTGAAAATACAGGCTCAAACCTAATCCTTAAAGTGGCATTCTTGGGCTGATTTTCTCGTTGGATTCCTCCTTTAATGGGAGGTTTACGATATAAAATAAAAAGTAGTTACGGATCCGCAGTCTCACTCAGACCATTAATTTTATTAAATCATTGTTCACTTTAGCAGGTTCCCCTCTGCCTTCGTTGCTCTAATGGTCTACACCGCTGTAGCAATCAATTAGTCGCCTTGCCCTGAACTATTTCCCCTATTTCAATAAACTTACATGCCTATGCACTTGGCTCAGGATCGTCATCCCTGGGGATCCAGTTTATAAAGCGCAATGGATCTTCGATTAGAGACTTCGAAGATGACGCTTATAAAGCGTTCCTGAGTATACTAGATAGGCATGTAAACTTATTGGTATTAAATAGTCTATTCATAAAAGTGTCATCCTTGTTTCATATTACTTTCATCTAACTCCTTTAAATTTGAATATTTCTGACAGGAGAATAAGATGAATGATGAGCTGTGGGATGAAGAAAACATATTAGACGATGAGGGGGAACTCACAAGGCCAGATAAAGCGGGTAAGGTCAAAATTAATGAGCAAAAACGTAAATGGCGTGAAATTGAAACAATAAAAGAACAACGCCGTTTACGAAGAGACATTGCTGCTTTTGAACAATACTCCTATTTCTCGTAATGATAAATAAACGAGAGGATTTACTCGTTAAATGATCAGGGAATTCGTCTAAGTTAAGCGGGTCTTATGGGGATCGAATTTTAGGCAAAAAAAAGCCACGTTATTAACGTGGCTAAAAAATCAGTGTAAGGGGATTACAAATGATTAGGAATATACCTTCTTAGCAAGTAATTTCTCTAAGAAAGTAGGGTAATTATACTAATTTAAAATCAGTTGTAAAGCTGTATTTGTAATAAAATTACAAATATGTATTTTTATTTTAAATTTGAGAGGGTATTCAGCTAGGTTACTTGATCTGGTCTAGGTTTTTTACGTATTCAGCTTGTTTTTTGTTCGTTACTTTCTTAGCTGTATAGTTTTAATACAATAATAGTGGTTTTCATTCGTATTTATTGAGATTAAAGCGACAAAATTTTTATTGTATAATAAAACCACATTCAGTTTGGCTTGTTAAAGGTAACAACCGTCTCTTTTTTTTATCAATTGAGTAAATATTGTTGCGGTTATTTTTCCTGCTTATCGACAAAATAGGGAACTACCTCTGGATCAGATAAATAAAAATTTATATAAAAAAGTGTCTGTTAGCGTAAAACTAAAGGCTTATAGGTAAGGTGTTATCTTTATTTATTCTCCTAAGCCTATTCTGCAGAAATAATCTTCGGGGATTTATGTTCAAAAAAACTGGCTTATGTAATTTATTATGTAATAATTCATATGTTGATACATGTTTTTGGAGGTGACCATGGCTCATGAAGAAAGAGGTAATATGTCAAACGATACCGATGTGAGTGCAGAAAGTAATGAGCAAAAATCAGTGAGTGAGCAATTAGTTGATGCCAACCATGAAATTGAAGATTTAAAGCTACAGGTCGCATGGCTTGAACGTTCACACGAGTAGATTACACGTACGTAATCTATTAATTTACATATTATCTCATATATAAGCTAACAAGTAATAAAGACAAAAAACAAAGTCCCCATAAATTTAAAAGACAAATATAGTTTATATATTTGTCTTTTTTTGATCTTAAACGGTCTTTTTTATGAAAGTTATTAAGGTGATATTACTTTTACTGAGCTTTTGAATAAATAAAATATTTATCTCTCGATAATCTATTTGCATATATTTGGGTTCATGTTATTTTCTCTGCATTGTTTTTTAAATTTATAATCAAGTTAAGGGAGTCATTTTATGCCGAAGGCAAGTGATATAAAGAAAAATGCTGCGATAGAGTATAACGGTAAAGTGTTAATTGTCAGAGATATAACTCGTTCGGTGCCTCAAGGTAGAGCTGGGGGAAGCTTGTATAGAATGCGCTTATACGATGTTGTTACAGGTGGTAAAGTCGATGAAACTTTTAAAGCGGATGAGATGCTAAGTTTTGCTGATTTAAGTCGCCGTCCATCAATGTTTTCTTATATTGATGGCGATGAGTATGTCTTTATGGATAATGAAGATTACACACCTTATAACTTAAATAAAGAATCTATTGCTGAAGAGATCCTCTTTATCGATGAAGAAACACAAGGAATTTCTGTGATCATTGTTGATGATTCCCCTGTGGGCATCGCACTTCCTGTTAGTGTTGAATTAACAATAACAGAAACAGACCCTTCTATTAAAGGGGCTTCTGCAAGTGCTCGTACTAAGCCAGCAACTCTTTCTACAGGCTTAACTATTCAGGTACCGGAGCATATTTCAACGGGCGACAAAGTTAAAGTTAATACCGAGGAACGTAAATTTATGGGCCGAGCTGATACCAAATAATACCTGCTTCGTTAATAAGATGATTTATTTTAACAAGTAGAAATGAAGACATAAATAATAGGATTTGTATTAATGCAATATCTGTTGAGGTTACATCATGAGTGATCCTGTTTACTCAATCGGTACAAAAAAACAAGCATGGGGTAAGACGGAGAAAGCGTTATGGCTCTCGAAACAAAGCATTAAACGCTCTTATCAAAGTGAAGTACTCAATAAAATTGAGTTATTAACCGCGTCATTCAATAGGATTCAATACGGTAGTCTATCTGTTGATGAAAACCGCTACCCTTTATATGCCATGCAAAGTAAAGATTGGCAATGGACTAAAAAAACAGTGCTAGTCACTGGCGGCGTGCATGGTTATGAAACAAGTGGTGTTCAAGGTGCACTTCGTTTTTTAGCAACGAAAGGGAAGGCACTGAGTAAACATTATAATCTCATTGTGGTACCCTGTGTTAGCCCTTGGGCTTATGAAACGATTAATCGCTGGAATAACAGGGCGATTGACCCAAACCGCTCGTTTTATCCAGAGAGTCCAGCACAAGAAGCATCATCATTAATGTCTTTTATTAAAGCGCTTGATACCGATATAACCCTGCATATAGACTTACATGAAACCACTGATACGGATAATACCGAGTTCAGGCCAGCACTGGCTGCGCGTGATGCTGTTGAACAAAGTCACTGGAATATTCCTGATGGTTTTTATCTCGTGGCTGACTCAACGAAGCCCGCGCAAGACTTTCAACAGGCCATCATTCAAAGCGTGGCCAAAGTGACTCATATTGCTCCAGCAGATAATAACGGTAAATTGATAGGTGTAACAACGGAGCAGTTTGGCGTTATCAATTATGCGGCTAAAGCGTTAGGTTTATGTATGGGCTTAACCGCTGCCCCCTATGTCACTACAACGGAGGTCTATCCTGATAGCTCATTAGTTGATAATGAAAATTGTATTAAGGCACAAGTTGCTGCAATATCTGCTGCGATAGCATTTATATATAAGCTCGCTTAGTCATTGTCAATTTTCATAGCGTACGGCTTAAATCATTCTAATTAATCTAAATTAGGGGCATCACAGCCCATCCCTTCCTATAGACGAGGCTATTTATGTTGTTAATTGAAAGTGGCTTAAAATGTGCATTACTTTAAAGGATAAAAGATATATCAAAATCAATATCGTAGTGCTCTTCGTATACTTGTAGCACTACCTTTAAGGGGGATTACCATGAAGAAGTGGCTTATACCATTGATTCTACCAGCTTTACTTTCGTGTGAAACTACAACGAATAAAAATACGAATGAAAATTTCTATCAATCCACTCAAATGCAAAAGGGTGAAATTGACAGTTATGATCTGCCGCGTCATGCCATTAATGATGTCGTTAAGGGCTTAGCTTATCAAATGCTCGTTAGTAGCAACTTTGTGAACGATAAAACGCCTGTCGCAGTCGCATCTTTCGTTGAGTTAGAAGATCTTGAAACGACTAATTGGCTGGGAAATCAATTAGCTGAAAGCTTTGTACATGAGTTACAACACCATGGGTTAATCGTTATAGATTATAAAACAACCGACCATATCAGAGTCACTAAAAAGGGTGATAATGTTTTTAGTCGTGACTGGCTAGAGTTACCTAAGCGTCAGATAATTGACTATATAGTGTCTGGCACCATGGTAGAGCAAGAAGATGGCGTTATAGTCAATGCTCGTATGATCGGCATACATTCAAAGGTTGTTGTCGCAACCGCACAGTCATTTATTCCTGCTTGGGTATTGGGTGATGAAATGAAAAATAGTGAAAATGTGAAGATGAAAGACGGTTTGATTATTCGCGATAGTACCATGTTACAGAGCGATGATCGTACTGTGATAATAAAAGATTAGCGGCATTTTTACTCATCCATTTTTATTTTATATGAATAAGAGTGACATTATCATGCCACTTTATCAGTGATTACAATCAAAAGGAGTTTATATGAGTAACTCATTAGTTAGATCTGTGCTTATTTTGAGCGCACTGCTTGTTACCAGTGCCTGCTCAATTTTTTATGATGAGCCGTTGCAAAACGTAAAACCTGAAAGCTTTCCCATTCTTCATGCGATAGGCTTTGCTCCTATAAGCATACAAAAATCGACCCATAAAACTCAACGGATGTTAATGGCCATGAAAGCGTCAAAAATTGCCGCTTATGCGGAGTTGGCTGAGCAAGTTTATGGCCAGCAAATTAAAGGTAAGGTTACTATGGCTGATTTACTTATTCAAAATCAGCAATTAACAGCTTCAGTACAAGGGGTTATTCGTGGCGCTAAGGTGCTAAAAAGCTATCCTGTCGGAGATGTTTATACTACGGAGTTAGAGTTAAACTTTGAAGATGTCTATGATCTTTATCATGTGAATCAAAATAGCAAAGAAATTAAGGACGTTACAAATTTTTAATCATCGTCCAAAATAAGTAGATAAAAAAGGCGTAAATCTTAATGATTAACGCCTTTTTTATTGAGTCTGGATTATGGTATACGATTTAGCCGTAACCTTAAGCTTTAATGTTTAAACTAGAAAGGCCTGCGCTTTTCTTGCCTTTACTATTATAGGTGATTTCGTTCTTGTTATGGTTTTCTAACAAGCTCGTTTTCATACGTTCTACCGCGAGTTGAGAATATTGTATTATTTGACCATTAATTAAATTTTGTTGCTGACAATGGTGCAATAATTCGGTTATCTCTTTGAGTTCCAGTGTTAATTTTCCCGCCGCTTTCTCTTGAGCAAAACTTTGGTTTAGACCGATTTTTTGATCCAATTGCTGAATTTCGACTAGCAAGGTATTTTTTTCTTGGCTTATCGTGAGCAGCGCTTTAGGATCATGTTGCTGTAATATTTGCTTTTCATTGGCAATGACTTGGGCTAGTAATGTTAACTGCTGATGTTGTTTTGCTAACAATTCTGTGGCATTTAACCCTTGAGGTGTTGCGTTTGGTAACATAACCTGCCTTTGATTTAACTCTAAATGATGTACATTAACCTATCATTAAAGCAGATTGAATTCCATGTTTGCAACATTCGCGGCTAACTTATCGGCATCAATTTTATAGTCACCAGCGCTGATAGCCTTTTTCAGTTCATCAATTTTCTTTTCATTAATCACTGGTGCGTCGGCGGCTTTTTGCTGTAATTCATTAAGCTGCTTTGCTTGTGGCGTAATTGAAAGTATATCTTGCCCTGAGTTTTTTACTTGCGCAGGATTTGATGCTGAGTTAACAGATTGTTGTTCCACTTGTTTTTGTTGCTTTTGTTGGTTTTGTTGAACTTGATTGTTAGTATTCAAGTTATTAATATTTATAGCCATAATTACATCCTTTTACAATGAAATGACATTTAAATGAGTTCTAGTATCTTGTTATCGCCCATCAAGGTAATAACTTTAGCTAAAAATCAAATTAAAGTTAAATAATATTCCGTGCAGGTTAAACGCTTCCCACTCGGCGAGGTTTAAAAGGTTCAGCATTCTCTAAGTACTGCATCCGTAGTGTTCTTATAAAATCAATAACCTAGCATGCCAGACTAATAAAATCGTCCTTTAGGCGTTAGTCAATACTTGGAAATACGCTCAGAATTCTTTAAATATATAATACTTGAATAAAAAGATATTCACCCTCAAAGCGTTAGGGGCGTTTTAGCGATAACTCACCTACAAGGGTTAATAGCATTTATTATAAATGAATTATGACTTGGTTCATAGTTTTGACACGGGCTATGATAATTCTATTTGAGTGGCTGTTCTTGACTCTTATTTGTTCATTAAAATTACCGGAGCTCAAAGCCACACCTCGTGTTTTTATGTTGAAACTTTTGGATGATGCCGTAATGGTCACCACATCTCCTTTGCACACTAAACAAATACTATTTTTACTGATGGCTTTACCTTGTGCAATACGTCTTTCTGCCTTGGCGCCAAAAATAATACTTGTATCCGTTAACTTTTCGCCGCGAATGCTATAAATAGGCATGTAAACTAGCTCAATGTTACTTTCATCAAGGGTATCACCTCGACTAATGGTATTTTTAGCAACTAAAACCGCTTCAGTTATTTCCACTTTTGCCGATAGATATATCTTCCAAGGAGCTTGGTCATCGCAACTGATTTTTATGCTTACATTTCTTGTGCTGTTTTTGTCAGGTATGTATGCTATCAAAGGAACTGTACAGGGGTGTATCGTGATTCTAGGATCTATTTCTGACACTGAAACCTGTATTTTTTCTTCTTCAGTAGAAGGAAATTTTTCAATGAGATATTGTTTAGCAAAATCTTGTATATAAGCGCTGTCCAACTCAGTTGCAGCAACCATTGTTTGCTTAACAAGTAATAAGAATAAAAAAAATAAAAAGTAGTTGTTTATGCGCATGTTTTTTGTTATCTATCGTTAAGTGAATATAAATAATTATCTTTGTTTAAGTTAACTAACTAACTAACTAACTAACTAACTTAACTTACTAGTTAGCAGTTTGACGTATGGTTAAATCTAATGTCAATTTTCAGACGCTTTAATGTGGTAATTAGCTTTATATTTAAATATAATTCAAGAACTGTGCCTAGTGTGTTTAACAGGTTAAACACACGTAAGTAGTACGGTATTATTCTGAGGTTCATATGGCAGGTGTTATCGATTCAGTAAACCAACGAACTCAACTCGTTGGTGAAAACAGGCTAGAATTGTTACTTTTTAGGCTTGTTGGTAGGCAACGATTTGGTATTAATGTTTTTAAAGTACGTGAAGTAATGCCATGTCCTAGATTAACCTTACTCCCCAAACAAGATAAATATATTAAAGGGGTTGCCCAGATCCGAGGGCAAACCATTTCCGTTATTGATTTAAGTCTATCAACTGGCGGGCCACCAATAGAACAAACAGCCGAAACTTATATTATTATTGCCGAGTATAATCGTACCGTACAAGGTTTTCTCGTTGCTGGGGTTGAGCGAATAGTCACATTAAGCTGGACTGATATAATGGCACCACCTGAAGGTGCAGGGAAGTCGAGTTACCTAACAGCCGTGACTGAAATAGATAATGAAATGGTGTCTATTTTAGATGTTGAGAAAATTTTAAATGAAATTAGTCCAGCTTCAACTGAGTTAAGTGAACATGTCATTGATGCGAGCGTGGGTGAAGATCTAGGTGACAAAGCTGTCATGATTGTTGACGACTCAACCGTGGCACGAAACCAAGTTAAAAGAGCGTTAGAGCCATTAGGTATCAATATGATTTTAGCTAAAAATGGTAAAGATGCGCTCGAACAGCTAACAGCAATAACCGCGACTTGTGAGCACTGTCTTACCGAAAAAATCGCCTTGATGATTTCAGATATTGAAATGCCAGAAATGGATGGTTACACTTTAACGGCAGAAGTTAAAGGAAATAATAAAATGGCTAAAATGCCTATTATTTTACATACTTCGCTCAGTGGTGTATTTAATAATGCAATGGTTGAAAAAGTTGGCGCTGAGGATTTTATTCCTAAATTTCACCCTGATGAATTAGCAATATCAGTAAAAAAATGGCTAAAATTAAATTAATCATCATTAAGAAAATCGTACCATAGAGTATAAAGAGTATTGACACTCTGTGGTTCGTTTAAAAAAACACTTCAAAGGTACAGGACGGTATTGTGTTAGAAAGACAATTAGATGAAAAACACTACAATCTATTTAGAATATTTTTAGAACAGCAATGCGGCATAGTACTCGGTGAAAATAAGCAGTATTTAGTTAAAAGCCGTCTTGCGCCTTTAATGACTAAATTTAAACTGGCTTCACTAAGTGAGCTCGTTAACCGTACGCTTACTCCGGGTGATCGGCAATTACGTGCCGCTGTTATTGATGCCATGACAACCAATGAAACCTTATGGTTTCGTGACGATTACCCGTTTAAATTACTAAAAAGTAAGTTATTCCCCCAATTTTCCAATACTAAAACCCCTCTTAGAATTTGGTCCGCTGCTAGCTCGTCAGGGCAAGAAGCCTATTCAATTGCCATGTCAGTGCTTGAATATAAACAGACAAACCCTATGGCATTTCCGCAGGGAGTTCAGATAATAGGAACGGATATTTCATCGACGATGTTAGATCATTGTCGATATGGACATTACGATAGCCTAGCACTTGCTCGCGGCTTATCAGAAGAGCGTAAAAGAAGCTTTTTTGAACAAGGTGATAATGGCATGCTAAAAGTAAAAAATGAACTGAAAAAAATGGTAAGTTTTAGACCATTGAACTTGCTTAACAGCTATAGCTTAATGGGAAGATTCGATATTGTTTTTTGTCGCAATGTCCTTATATATTTCTCTCATGAAATAAAAGCTCAGATCATTAGTCAAATTCATGGCGTATTAAATAAAGACGGTTACCTCTATCTAGGAGCCTCTGAGTCATTATCAGGTCTTAATCAAGATTTTACTATGTTACGTTGCAATCCTGGGATTATTTATCAGAGAAAACAAATAAAATAACCCTTATATAACAGTTGGTTAATCACCTCCTTAACAGTCCTTCCCCCTTATAGAACCCTTCCCCTTTTAGCCGTTTTTTATTATCTGGCACAAAATTTGAATGTCTCATGGTTATAACGTAACAATCGTGAGGCTATTATTATGGCGATAGGATTTGATCAAGGCTTTCAATTACACACTCAGGGTATGCAAGTTCGCGCTCAGCGCGCTGAAGTTATTGCCAGCAATATTGCCAATGCGGATACTCCTGGATATAAAGCCAAAGGGTTAGACTTTCAACAAGCCCTAAAAAAAGCGGCAAATAGCCAGCAGATGGGTATGACACGTACCAATGAAAAACATTTTGATGTACGTATTGAACTCAATAATTCTGTCGACTATCGCATACCTAATCAACCCGATACCGGCGATGGTAATACCGTTGATGTACAAGTGGAACGAAACTTGTATCTAAAAAACTCATTAGAGTATCAAGCCAGTGTTCAATTTCTTACCGGTAAGATACAAGCCATGAAAAAAGTTATTAGCGGAGGTCAATAATTATGAGTTTATTTAATGTCTTTAATATAACCGCGACAGGTATGAGCGCGCAGTCTGTACGCTTAAATACTACCGCGAGTAATATTGCCAATGCGGATAGTGTTAGCAGTAGTGCCGATAAAACCTACCGTGCTAGGCATCCTGTTTTTGCCGCTGCTATGCAAGAAGCTGCCGTAGGGAAAAATTTTAATGATGGTAGTTCAGTGGGGGTCGATGTTTTAGGTATTGTCGAAAGTGATAAGCCTTTGAATGTGGAATATGCACCTAGCCATCCTATGGCTGATAGCAATGGCTATATTTATAAGCCAAACGTCAATGTGATTGAGGAAATGACCAATATGATCTCCGCTTCGCGTTCGTACCAAACTAACGTACAGCTGGCTGAATCAGCAAAAAACATGCTCAATAAAACATTACAACTAGGGCAAAGATAATGAACTTCTTTGTTAGAGTTAGTGCGTTTAATGTAAAAAGTGGGAGTAGAAAATGACAACTATTGGTGATACTAGTACAGAGTCTAGCGTTTTAAGTGCTCTAAGTTGGCAAAAAAAGGATGATTATAGCGTTACTGAAGCCGATAATGGCATTTTAACGCAGGAAGACTTCTTTGCACTGTTAACGCAACAGTTATCGAATCAAGATCCAACCAAGCCCGCTGATAATAATGAGATGATAGCTCAAATGTCAGCCTTTTCAACGACAGAGGGCATACAGCAGCTAAATGACTCCTTTGACAGTTTTGCCATTTCAATGACCTCTAGTCAAGCACTGCAGGCTTCATCTTTAGTCGGTCGCAGTGTCTTGGTTGAAGACAGTGTCTTTGGTACCACTGAAGGGCAAGACACTCAAGGTAAGTTGTTTGCGGAAGAGGGAGCCAGCAAAGTTTATATTTATATAGAAAACATTGCCGGTGAAGTGGTTCAAACTGTTGATGTGGGTGATGTTAAAGCCGGTGAATTTGGATTCACTTGGGATGGTAAAACCTCCAACGGAGAAACTGCCCCCACAGGCGCATATCGTTTTAGGGCTGTTGGCTTGGTGAGTGGCGATGCTTCAGAGCTTGAAATTAAGACTTATCGTAAAGTCGACAGTGTTACGTTAGCGGGCAAAGACGGCAATATCATGCTTAACCTCAATGGCGGCTCGTCAATGAATCTAGCCGATGTCTTTGAAATAGCCGATGGTTAGTTTTTGACCTTTTTATGGCTACTGTGCAAAAGAGAACATGCCTATGCACTTGGCTCAGGATCGTCATCCCCGTGTGTTTTAATCGGGGATACAGTTTCTAAAGCGTTCCTGATTATACTCTATAGGCATGAAAGAGAATAAGATGATTTTTTAAAGGATATAAATAAGCAAGTTAACTAAAGCTATTTAACTGCTTAGCGCACGAAACGGTCTATGCCGTCGTGTGTATCGAGTATATAACAGAATTTTATAAGTGAGTTAAATAAGGTATTTAATTTGCTTAACGCACGAAACGGTCTATGCCGTTGCGTATAGAGCTGAATTTTAAAGAGGATTAAATTATGTCATTTAATATTGCATTAAGCGGATTAAACGCAGCACAAAAAGATTTAGATGTAACGTCGAATAACATTGCTAACGTAAATACTACCGGCTTTAAAGAGTCTCGTGCTGAGTTTGTTGACGTATATGCATCGTCCTTACTCTCATCAAGTAGTACCCAAGTAGGTGATGGTGTGTTAACCGCTGCCGTTGCTCAGCAATTTTCGCAAGGTAGCATCAACTTTACTAATAACGCCCTTGACTTAGCCATAACGGGCAATGGTTTTTTTGCAACAGTACCCGAGCTAGGCAGCTTAGAAACAACTTATACACGCTCAGGAGAATTTAAATTAAACGAAAGTAATTTTGTTGTGAATTCTGCGGGCAAACATTTATTAGCTTTTGACGTTAACTCCGACGGTACATCTTCTTCAGTATCACTCGGTGCTGCTACGCCACTACAAATACCGACAGCCTCAGGTTCGCCAACACAAACAACGAAGGTCGATCTTAAGATGAATTTACCTGCGGGTGATGACATACCTGCTTTTGACTTTGACCCTACTGACCCACTAAGCTATAACAATTCAACATCAGTAACCGTTTTTGATTCGTTAGGCGATAGCCACATAATGACGTATTACTTTGTCAAATCTGCGGCAAATACCTGGGATATGTACACTGCGGTAGATGATGAATTAGTCGATATTCCCGGTGGAGTTTCTAATAATGGTAATGGTATTAATGCCGCACAATTAACTTTTGACGGCAGTGGCGACTTTACCGGTCAAGTGCCAGCAACGATTGAAACAGCCGCGCTAGGTGGGACGATATTAAATAATGGTTCTGATGCTACTCAGACAATTATGATTGATTTTAATTTAGATGACTCAGGGCCAAATATCAATGAGCCGACCCAATATGCCTCTAATTTTGAAGTTACCTCACTCGAACAAGATGGTATATCGGTGGGTCGATTAACGGGCATTGAAATTGGTAATGACGGTTTAGTGCAAGCCTCATATAGCAACGGTACCTCAGAGCCACTAGCGCGTATCGCTTTAGTTACCTTTGCTAATGATCAAGGTCTTACACAAGTTGGAGGTACAGCAT
The DNA here is from genome assembly GCA_037132835.1 of Colwellia sp. Lineage (GTDB taxonomy): Bacteria > Pseudomonadota > Gammaproteobacteria > Enterobacterales > Alteromonadaceae > Colwellia. The sequence continues at coordinate 21,445 of JBAHZW010000003.1, forward strand.
GGAAACAAAGTATTGATTCTGGTGAGCCGTTAGCTGGTGAGGCGGGCTCGGGTCCTTTTGGTGATATCAACTCTTCCGCATTAGAGCAATCTAACGTGAATTTAACAACAGAGCTCATCGATTTGATTTCCGCTCAGCGTAACTTCCAAGCGAACTCAAGATCATTAGAAGTGGATAACCAACTGAGCCAAACGATCTTACAAATTAGATAGTTTATAAATTAAGCCTTATTCGGCAGCACACCTTTGTTGCCGTCACTCTACTGTAAAGCGGCTCATGTTAAGTAATTTGTACTTGCTTAACATGAGCCGCTTTTTTATTGCTTAACCTTCTACCCTCGACTTCTTTTTTGTTATCGTCGATTTAATCAACCGACTTCTCGTTAGTGGCACTTTATTTGCATATATTTAGTATACACTTTTACACTTTGGAAAAACATCATGGATAAGTTGCTTTATATCGCGATGAGCGGTGCGAAACAGAATATGCAAGCTTTAGCCATTAATGCCAATAACTTAGCCAATGCTAAAACCACAGGCTTTAAGGCCGATTTAGCCCAAGCGCGAAGCATGCAGGTTTATGGTGAAGGGCTACCCAGTCGTGTTTTTTCCATGACAGAGCGAGCGAGCCAAAATTTTGACTCGGGTGCTATTCTTCATAGCGGTCGTTCTTTAGATATCGCTATAGAAGGCGAAGGTTTTTTTGCCGTGCAGGCCGAAGATGGTCAAGAGGCTTATACCCGTGGTGGTCACCTTCGCCTAACAGAAACTGGCTTGTTAGAAACCAATGACGGTGAGCTCGTTATCGGCGAAGATGGACCTATTGTTTTACCCTTACCCGTTAATAACATTCAAATAGCGCGTGACGGTACTATTATGGTTCAGCCAGCAGGTGCGCCTGTCACGGTACAAGAAGAAGTCGGTCGTATAAAAATGGTTAACCCGAACATACGCTTGATCGAAAAAGGCAATGATGGCCTGTTCCGTGCTAAAGATGGTGAACAACTCATTGCCGATATCAATGTGAAGGTACTTGGAGGGGCACTCGAATCGAGTAACGTAAACCCCATTCATGAAATGACACAAATGATCGCTTTGCAGCGTCAATTTGAAATGCAATTAAAAATGATGAAAACAGCAGAGGAAGTTGATACAAGTGCTTCGTCGTTATTACGTGCTTTCTAATGAAAAAAAATTCAGGCGATATGTTTGATAAAACTCATATCGGCCACACAATCAGAGGTGATGTATGAACCCAGCATTATGGATAAGTAAAACCGGTTTAGATGCACAAACTAAACAGATTTCGGTGATCTCAAATAACCTTGCCAATGCAAGTAACATCGGTTTTAAAAAAAGCCGAGCCGTATTTGAAGATTTACTTTATCAAACAGTCAATCAACCGGGGGGTCGCACAGCGCAAGATACAGAAGCACCTTCAGGTTTAATGTTAGGTGCGGGTACCAAAGTGGTCGCCACGCAAAAAATTCATACTCAAGGTGACATGATCACCTCAGATAACGCCCTTGATTTAATGATACAAGGTGACGGTTTCTTTGAAATTCTTATGCCAGATGGTAGCTCAGGTTACTCTCGAAACGGGCAATTTACCCTAGATGATGAAGGGAATATCGTTACCCCAGGTTCGGGTTATATGTTGCAACCGCAAATCACGGTACCTGTTGATGCACTTAGCATTATTATTTCTCAAGATGGTGAAGTGTCCGTGACCATGCAAGGTGAAGCTGAGCCAGCGGTTGTTGGCCAAATTAACTTGATCAACTTTGTTAACCCAACGGGACTGCAACCTGTCGGACAGAACTTATATGTTGAAACGGCGGTCAGTGGTGAACCACAAGAAGGCGTGCCGGGACTTGAAGGTTTTGGCATGTTAGTGCAAGGGGCATTAGAAACATCGAATGTAAATACCACGGAAGAGCTCGTTAACCTCATTGAAAGTCAACGAGTGTATGAAATGAACTCAAAAGTCATTTCAGCGGTTGACGAAATGCTGAGTTATATCAATCAGCAACTTTAATCTTTTTTTAGTTAAAAGATACTTTTCGTCGTTAATTTAAGGCTTTGAATAAGGGATATGTTCAGGGCTTTAATATAAGGTTTTAATACACGGTTTTAAGACAAGGTTTACTATAATGAAAGCATTAATAAATACATTTATCCTGTGCACCTTACTGGCCTCTTTGTCTGTAAGTGCTCAGCGCATTAAAGACCTAGCCGATGTTGCGGGTGTGCGTTCAAACCAATTGGTGGGTTATGGACTTGTGGTTGGTTTACCGGGAACTGGCGAACAAAGCCCGTTTACCCAACAAAGTTTTAAAACCATGTTACGCAACTTTGGTATTACCATGCCAGAAAGTTTAAAACCAAAAATTAAAAACGTCGCGACTGTCGCGATACATGCAGAATTGAAGGCCTTCACCAAAATAGGACAAAAAATAGATATCACGGTGTCGAGTATGGGCAGTGCCAAAAGCTTGCGGGGCGGCACCTTATTACAAACTACCTTACTGGGTATTGATGGCAATGTTTATGCTATAGCACAGGGGTCTTTAGTGGTGAGTGGTTTAGGTGCACAAGGTTTAGATGGCTCGCAGGTTTTAGTGAATAATCCCACCGTTGGCCGTATCGCCAACGGCGGCATTGTTGAGCGAGAAATTGAATCGCCATTTTCTTCTGGTGATCATATTACCTTTAATTTACGTAATTCTGATTTTACTACCGCTAAATTATTGGCGGATACCATTAATGAACTTATTGATGGCTCAGCTAGAGCCATTGATGCAACATCAGTTGTTGTCAATGCACCGCGTGATATCAGTGCCCGTGTCGGTTTTCTATCGGTATTAGAAAACCTTGAATTTGATCCTGCCACACCCGCAGCAAAAATTATTGTCAACTCTCGTACGGGGACCATTGTTATAGGCTCCGAGGTGAAACTCCTTGCCGCAGCGATCACCCATGGTGGCATTACAGTGACAATTAATGAAGTCGTAAATGTCTCAGAGCCTAACGCTTTTACCGAAGGTGAAGCCGTGGTAACAGAGCAATCGACGGTTAATGTCAGTAATGCAGATGCGCGGATGTTTGTTTTCAATCCCGGAGTAACCTTAGAAACATTAGTGCGTGCTATCAACGAAGTTGGCGCTGGTCCCGGGGATGTTATGGCCATTTTAGAAGCGTTAGATCAAGCGGGCGCATTACTTGGCGAATTAATTATTATCTAACTTTACTCGTTAGCGTTAAGTTAGCCGTTAAAAATGTTAATCGTCAAATTTTAGCTGATAAATTCAAGGGGCAGTCACATTATGGATATTAGTTTAAGTCAAGCACATAACTTTGAACGATCGCGTAATGCGCTTGAACTCACTGGCTTAAATGAAATTCGTCAGCAATCTCGTTCCACCGATGAAGGGGAGAAAAAAGCCGCATTAAAAGAAGCAGCACAACAATTTGAAGCTATCTTTATGCGCATGTTATTGTCGAGTATGCGTAAAGCACAAGACGTACTCGAATCAGATAGCCCCTTTAATTCAGAATCAAGCAAGTTTTATCGTGACATGCATGACCAACAAATGGCGATTGAGTTATCTACTAATGGCACCTTAGGTTTAACCGATCTCATTATGAGGCAACTTGGTGGTGATAGTGGTAACTTTACCCCCAGTTCAGTATTACGTAGTGATGGTAATTTACCGTCAATAAACCGTGATGTTGCCAATGACGATAAAAGCCTAACAAGTGATACCCGTAGTCAAAACAACCCGCATAATTCTTTAATAGAAAAAATGTCAGCGAATAAAGAGGGCCTCGGCAATCCGTTTGCCGGCAGTTATCTGCCGCAAAGCACCTCCGTCAATCAAATAAATAGCACAACAAGTCCATTTGTTCTACGAGCAACGGATAAAAAAGTCACTAACGTGAATAGCCCCGCAGAAAGCGTCAATATTTCACCGTCTATGGCAACGCCAACGTTTGAACAACCCAAAGATTTTGTTCACGCTTTAGTGATACCCGCACAAAGAGTTGAGCAACAGTTGGGCGTGCCATTTGAGGTGGTTATCGCCCAAGCCGCGCTAGAAACGGGTTGGGGACAAAAAATAATACACGACACTAATGGTGATAGCTCAAACAACCTCTTTAATATTAAAGCTGACTCTCGTTGGGCTGGCGAGCATGTCACCAAAGACACCTTAGAATTTGAACAAGGCGCGATGATTAAAAAATCAGAGCCTTTTAGACGTTATCAATCACTCACCGACAGTGTCGATGACTATATAAACTTCCTTTCCACCAGCGAACGCTACCAAGACGCATTGCAAAACGTAGGCAATGTGGAACACTTCCTGCATAATTTACAAGACGCAGGTTATGCAACCGATCCTCAATATGCCAATAAAATTCTTGGCACCTTGAAAACAGTGACTCAGCTGCTAACTAAATAAATCAGCGAAGGCTTATACCATCAGGCAAGCGACTATAGTATCGCGACCCCCTTCATCAACATTATTTATAACAAAGTGCATGACAATAGAGTGAGTTTCGACCTTGCTATTATTCGCTCATACACCTGTTAGTAGGAGAAAATATTATGGCAGTAAGTTTGCTTCAAACCGGTGTCAGTGGATTATTATCCGCTCAGCAGCAACTAACAACAACAGGTCATAACATTTCTAACGCGAATACCGATGGTTATAGCACCCAGCGCGCGGAACAAAATGCCACAATAGGCCAACGAAGTGGTGGCAACTACTTAGGTACCGGCACCTATATTCAGGATATTACCCGTATATATGACGAGTTTTCTTTTAAAGAACAATCTTTAACGCAAAGTAGCCTAGGCAAAGCTGATTCATTAAACCAGTATTTATCACAGCTTGATCAGGTCATGTCGACCTCGGGTGGTGGTGTTATCGGCTCATTAGAAGCGTTTTATCAAGCAACAAACGGTGTTGCTGATAACCCAAGTGATGAGGGCTTACGCAGTATTTTATTAAATCATGCCGATGTTTTGACTAATAGCTTGAATAAACTAACCGATAATTTTGACAGCATGACCAAAGGCATCAATGGGGAAATTGAAGGCGTAGTCAATAAAATATCTCAAATAGCACAACAAATTGCCTCCATTAATGCAGACATCATGCAGTCGTTAGGCGCAACTGGCTCGGGGAAAGCAAATGATCTACTTGACCAGCGCAATCGGCTTGTTACCGAACTCAGTGAATATACCAATGTGAATGCACTACAAGATAGCAACGGTATTATGACCGTTATGATAGGCGAGGGCACCACACTGGTGGCGGGCATAACCGCCTTATCCCTCACCGTTAACGCGGGCGACCCCGAAATCAATAAAACAGAAATAAGCTTAGTCAGTGGTGGTCATACCCTTGCTATTAAGACGGACACCTTGGGTGGCTCACTTGGCGCAAGGATTGAATTTAGAGATGAGCATTTAGACCCCGCACGTAAAGAAATTGACTTGTTGGCGATGGCGATATCCTCAACCTTAAATGACAGCCAAGCCAGTGGTTTAGACTTAAATGCCACACAGGGCGTAAATATTTTCACCGACATAAATACCGAACAATTACGACTAGGCCGTGTTTTAACACCCGCCAGTAATATCGGTACTACTCAAGCCGAAGTGATAATCAATGATGTATCATTGCTAACGGCTGATGAATTTGAAATACGTTTTGATGGCACAGATTTTACTTTATATAACTTAACTTCAGGGAGTAGTGAAAATCTCGGTGCACCTGGAGCGGGAACTCCCGCAGGCACACACACACCCTCATCACCCGATTATGGTTTTTCATTTGTTGAAACAGGTACACCGGTTGCGGGTGATGTTTTTACCCTGATACCCACCAACAACAGTGCCGCTTTAATGCAAACCACCATATTAGATGGCACGGCTATTGCCGCAAGTACCGCAGTGGCAGTAACCGCCTCAAGCCATAATATCAGTGACGGTAGAATTACCATTTCCAATGTTACCGACCCCGTCAATGCCAGAACTTCAGATATAACGGTTGATGTTTATGAAAGTGCTCCCGGCATTTTTAGTTATCGAGTGTACGACACCACAACACCACCTCCTGCAGCCACTATTTCTTCAGGTACTTATGCCTCAGGAGAGAGTGTATTGGTGGATATTCCAAGCGGATTTCAAATTGAAATAACCGGCGATCTTGTTGGCTCAGGTGTCAATGCGCGGGAAACCTTTCTTATAGGTGATGCTTTTGGTGTTGGTAATGGTCATAACGCTCTCATCATGGCTAAAACTCAAGAAAACGGCGTCATCAATGGTGGCACTGAAACCTTTAACCAGAGCATTAGTTCAACAACCTCTATAATTGGTTCAAATGCCAGTGATGCGCATTCAACGGCAGACACTGCGCAGGCGCTATATACCCAAGCATACAACCGTAACCAAGAAATATCAGGGGTCAACCTAGATGAAGAAGCGGCGAACTTATTGCAATACCAACAAGCGTATCAGGCGTCATCACAAATTATAACAACCGCCAACACCATTTTTGACACCATCTTATCCGCCCTAAGGTAACGATAAGATAAGGAGATTTTATGCGCATATCTACGGAACAATTTTATCAACAAAGTTCATCACAAATGAGTAATAAAAGCTCAAGTGTCAATGAACAAATGGAACACATCTCCAGTGGTAAACGTATTTTAACCGCGAAAGATGATGCTATTCTTTATGGTACATTAGCGGGTTACAATGAAAGTTTATCCAATATTGACAAATATAAACGAAACATAATCCAAGCGGAAAGCCATAATAAATTACAAGATGTTGTTTTTGCTGATGCAGGAAATAACTTAAATACTATTAAAGATAATATGTTACAAGCTCATAACGGTGCCATGTCTGATGAAGACATAGATGCAATTGTTATAGAAGCGCGAAGTGCTCTTGACCAACTACTTGATCTCTCTAACAGCAAAGATGAAAACGGTGATTATATCTTTTCTGGTTATAAAGTAGAACTGAAACCCTTTAGACAACAACCTGACGGCAGTGTCTCTTATAGTGGTGATTCAGGTGTTAGAGAATTACAAATAGCCAAAAACATCAACATAGCAACCAGTCAAGCGGGTGACGCTAGCTTTATGAATATTCCTAACGCTATCGGTGATTTTACTGCCACTTACCCCACGGCTCCCATCAATTCTTCGGGTATGTCATTATCCAGCGCCAATGTGAGTGACAGAAATACCTATAACACCAGTGCGACCCCACATGATTACACTTTTACCTTCGATGCGACTACCGCTGACTTAACCGTTACCGATAGTCTTGGCGGTACGACTCTTTTTCCGGTGGCCAGTTATAGCGGCGGACAAACAATTTCCTTTGACGGCATTGACGTTTCTTTAAGCGGCAATCCGTTGCCGGGTGAAAGCTTTACAATGAATGAACAAGAAGACGTAACTCTCTTTGAAAACATTAATAATGCGATTTCATGGCTAGAGCGAGGCTCTGTTTCATTCGACCAAGAGCAATATGAAGTTGATTTTAACACCATACTCGACCAGCTCAACGTGTCCTTGTCTCATATAACGTCAAGGCGCGTAGAGTCAGGCATACGTTTACAGGTACTAGAGAGTCAAGAGAGCAGGCACCTAGACACGGCATTAAGCCAAACCTCAGGAAGATCGGCTATAGAAGACCTAGACTTCACCAAAGCTATTACTGAATTTGAACAAGCACAAGTGGCCTTGCAAACGTCGCAACAAACCTTTAGTGCCACGCAAGGGTTAAGTTTATTTAACTATATTTAAGCGTATTTAAAATGTGGCACCGTTTATGCTTATTTAATAAGTAAATGTAAAAAGTTAAAGAGAGTAACAAAAGTTTGACGGTGACATTGTCCGTTTGAGTTAGCTCAAAAAAGACAACTTACTTTAAACCCGACATATAAATTCGAAACGAATAGAGGCTTACCTTAATAGAGGCTTCTAATAACACCAAGTAAATGTACACATTAGGAGCTCTATTATGGCTTTATCCGTAGTAACCAATATATCATCGTTACAGGCACAGCGTAACTTAAGCAAATCAGGTCTTGAGTT